>JAPOQT010000328.1 GCA_026710525.1 Pseudomonadota bacterium | reverse complement strand
TTAAAAGTTTTTAGATTATCTAAAACAACAAGACAATGTGGCGATGGTTTTGTCGCCTTGTCGAGTCTAAAAAAACCAGGACAGCCATGTTCTATCAAAAATCTCTCATCATATCAAGATGATTATGATGCTGTTAGACTGATAGCACAGTCAAAAAGATTTCGGAAGAGAGGACCTTGACTTAGCTGCTTAGTTTTGTCAGAACATCATCACTTGATTTTTTGTTGAGTTAAGGTAGTCTTACTGGGTTCTTGACATCATACGTTATAACAGATAATGAACATTTCTAGATGATATATAGGAAGGATTGCCACTATGATAACGCAGAAAAAAGCACCACTTAAAGTTGCTGTGACCGGAGCAGCAGGACAAATTAGTTATAGTTTATTATTTAGACTTGCTTCGGGGGAGGTGTTTGGTGCTGATACGCCGATTGAACTTCATTTAATTGAGCTGCCAATGGCTATGCAAGCTACGGAAGGTGTGGCTATGGAACTTTGGGATTGTGGTTATGGTGCCCTGACTGATATTCAGATATTTGATTCGGTTGAGGCTGGTTTTGATGGCGTGCACTGGGCTGTGCTTGTGGGATCAAAGCCGCGACAGAAAGGAATGCAACGTAGGGATCTTATTCGCGTCAATGGCCCTATTTTCGCTGAACAGGGTAAGGCACTACTTAAAGCTGATGACACAGTAAACTGTCTTGTGGTGGGTAATCCTTGCAATACCAATGCTCTCATAGCACTCAGTCATGCCCAAGATATTCCTGCTAATCGGTTTTATGCGATGACGGCTTTAGATGAAAACCGGGCTAAATATCAGATAGCTAACAAATTGCAATGTTCTGTGGTTGCGGTGAATAATTTGATTATTTGGGGTAATCATTCAGCTTCTATGGTTCCTGACTATGAGAATGCTCAGGTCTATGGTCAGGCGCTCATGGAACAATTTGGTGACCACGAGTGGTTACAAACCGACTTTATTGAATCGGTACAACAAAGGGGGATGGAGATTATTAAGGCGCGCTCGAAGTCGTCGGCAGCGTCAGCAGCCTCAGCGTGCATCGACACCCTAAAACATTTATATACACCATCATCCACACCTTTTTCTTGTGCGGCATACTCGACGGGTAACCCTTACGAAATTAATGACGGTATTGTGTATTCGTTTCCGATGGTGACCACGGCGTCAGGTGTGACGAATATTGTCTCTGGTTATCATCATTCAGAGTTTTTACGGCAAAAAATGAAGGTTTCTCAGGATGAGTTGATGGTTGAAAAAGAGGCGGTGGCGGATTTAATTCCTTGACTTAAAGTGAATCCGTAAAGTACTGATATACGTAGTGACATAGGTGTGATGATGGTATGAATTTCATACATTTCTGATTACTAAGATGATGAAAAAAATAGCGAATTGCTTTTATGGTGAATAAAGTATAATACTACCGATGACAACAGGGCTGTGTGCTGCAACAAGGACACTATATAATACCGAGGGTAGTAGGTTGCTTTGTGTTGTTTCTGTTATTGTTATATTGATCACTCAAAAAAATTAAGGGGGTTGTAATGAATAAACGGGTTGTTTTGTTTTTGATGGTCAACTTAATGTTTATGTTGACCATCAGCATAATTGTTCGACTCACAAGCATAGGGGTGAACAGTTTTGCTCCTGATATCGGTGTGTATACTTATATTGCTATTATCAGCCTCGTTGTTGGTTTTGGTGGCGCCTTCTTTTCTTTGTTGATTTCAAGATGGATGGCGAAGAAAGCCTATGGGGTAAAAGTTATTGATCCAAATCTAGTATCTGATCCCGTGCAACAACGGCTTGTCAAGAAAGTTCATCAATTTGCTTCAGATGCTGGACTCGCGGTGATGCCAGAAGTAGGAATTTACCAGGATTCATCACCTAATGCATTTGCTACGGGACCATCAAAGCGCAAATCCCTTGTTGCCGTATCTTCAGGACTTTTAGAGTCCATGACAGATAGCGAAGTTGAGGGTGTTCTAGCTCACGAAATCGCCCATATTGCTAACGATGATATGGTGACCATGACTCTACTACAAGGTGTGGTGAATTCATTTGTGTTTTTCCTGGCTTATGTTATTACGATGTTCTTATTTCGTGGTTCCAAGAATGGTGGACGTTTAAAGTTTTTCTTGGTGAGAATGTGCTTGGAAATGGTCTTAGGTATTTTGGGTGCTATGGTTGTGTACTGGTTCTCTCGTCACCGTGAGTATCGAGCTGATACTGGGGGAGCTCAACTCTGTGGTCATAGTAAAATGATGGCAGCCCTCAAAAAGCTACAGCTCATTTATGACAAGCCCCTAAAAAGCTTGGAGCAACAAAGGAGTCGTTATGACTTTAGCCGTTCCTCAGATGGCAGCATTGCTTGCATGAAGATTTCCAGCGAAAAAAAGATGGGTTCTCAATTAGCCAAACTCTTCTCTACTCATCCTCCTATGGCAGATCGTATTGCTCGTTTATCTGAAAGTAGCGGGTATTAATATTGCTTTAAACGGGTGATAGTTTAATTTCTTGGAAAACTATGATACCCTGTTGGGGTCTGGTGAATCCTAGGAGAGGTGACCGAGCGGTTTAAGGTGGTGGTCTTGAAAACCATTGTAGGGCATAACCCTACCGGGGGTTCGAATCCCTCCCTCTCCGCCATTTTTATAGCTATGAACTCACAGCCATCATAATATTATCGAAACTGATACACTGCCAATCAAAAAAAGGAATAAGAACTTGGTAACTTTAGGTGATATGCAGTTTATTCAGGAGAATTGGGCAGAAACAATTGTTCATCTAGGTAAACTTACTCAAGACAAGACTTCCTTTGAAGAGCTAAGATCACTTGCGGCAGAGAAACTGAATAAGCTATATGATTTTGAGGGTGGTTTAATTTTTAAGCCTACCTATAGAAGGGCTCCCAAGAATTTCATCACAACTTTGGAAGACAGCCTTGCTTATTTTATTGGCCAAGAAGATTGTCCAGGTTTTGCTTTGAAGCCTTGGCAAAAGATCACGTTCACTCGACAAGCATGGTCAGAGGGTGATACGGGTATTATTGGTGGGCTTTATCAGTTTACTGACTTGTATGAGGTAAAAACTACTGTTGAGTACACCATGTGTTGTCGTTATGTGACTTTTTCTAGTGAAGATCTTAATGATAAGCAGCTGAAAATCATTGCTCATCATTCATCTTTGAGTGTCTCGGATGTTCTTGCAAATTTGTCGTTCTAATGAAACAGACCAAAATTAAAGGATCAATGATTGTGACGAGCAATAAAACGACTCATCGTAAATCAGATGCCTATCTTAATGCTGGTGTGGATGACAAGCAGTCATTTGATTTGGTTCATTGGTTATCAGCTAAAACGAAAAATCAGCAGAACTTGACTCCCCAAGGCTTGCGCCATGATCCTGGAGCAGGATCCTCCCTGCTATCATCGCTACCGACTTATGGTCAGTTAGCGGAAGGTCTTGGCGGGTTTGCTTCATTATATGCCTTGAATCTTCAGGGTTTAAATCAACCACATTTAATTACAGCAACCGATGGTGTGGGTACTAAAGTCATACTGGCTAGTGAATATGATCATCTTCAGGGTATTGGCCATGATTTAGTGGCTATGTGCGCTAATGATCTATTCACAGTAGGTGGGCGTCCTCTAGGTTTTTTAGATTATTATGCCACCAGCCGACTTAATCAAGATCAATTTCAAGCGGTTTTAGGTGGTGTGTTGGCTGCTTTAAAAGAATGTGATTGTGTGTTGGCCGGTGGTGAGACGGCACAGTTGCCTGGTCTCTATCATGATGGTCACTTTGATTTAGCTGGTTTTATGTTTGGTCTGGTGGATAAGAAAAATTTGCTTGGTTCTCATTTAGTTGCGGACCAGGATTTGTTATTTGCTTTGCCTTCATCAGGTTTTCATGCTAATGGATTTTCTTTGATTCGTGAGTGGCTTGATCAGCGTTATCAGACTGGACGAGTTCCAGACACACTCATTACTCAACTACTAGCACCAACAAGGCTATATCCTGAAATGCCTTACTTAGCTTCCACCCTGGGTTCAGGAGTGATTCATGGTAGTGCTCATATTACCGGTGGTGGTATTTCTGGTAATCTTGTTCGGATACTACCCAAAGGTGCCACAGCGCATATTTCTCAGTCTAAGATACCTGTGCCTACTTGGATGGCTAATTTTATCCAAGAGCATGGTGGTGAAAAATCTCCATTTGCCTTTGAACATGTTTTTAACTTAGGTATTGGTATGATTGTGCTGGTGGCTAGTGGTGACAAAGAAGTTTTTACGAACGCCATGGACCAGTTGCAGTTACCTTATAGCCATATAGGAAAGGTGACTATGGAAAAAGGTCAACATGATGGTGAGCCTATCTGTCAATTTCATGAATGAAGCTTAATTTATGCTAGAAATGTCGCGGCCAAATAATTCTCGTCATATCCTTTACTCAGATCAG
>JAPOQT010000327.1 GCA_026710525.1 Pseudomonadota bacterium | reverse complement strand
TTACTACGCAAAGAACGCCTTTCAACACCTCAAAATCCACAGTTAGGCTGGGGAATATCCAGAGAGCTTGCGATGGTATCAGGAATGTTCATACTCGCTGTGCTCGCTGCTGTGGTAGTCCTTGGCACCCTTTACCCCATTGCCTCAGAGATGCTGTTAGGGGTAAAAGTAAATGTCCAAGCTCCCTACTTTAACGCTTTTGCCCCATGGTTTGGTGCTGCATTAGCTCTGCTCATGGCACTGGGAGCCCTCTTAAGATATCACTCAAAAAAACTCGTATTATCGAAGCAAGCTTTCATCATACTCGTAGCTCTGAGTTTGTTAACCGCCATCACCTTCGCCAAAGTATCAGATGTCTTTGCTTCCCATGGTTTTCGTTTCAGCATCCAACTCATCGGCAGCTGGTTAGTGTTTTTCACTATATACTCTCAGATAGCCGACCTGATCTGTCGCTATCAACCACTCAGAGCTATCTCAAGTAAAACCTCAAACACCCCCTTCACTTACCTGGTTTTTTTCAAGAAAAATCTTACTTATATCGGCAGTGTGCTAGCTCATCTCGGTTTTTTAATAGCGATACTTGGTTTTTTGGGCAACTACAGTGCTATGAAGCAATCATGGCGCCTTAATGAAAAAGATGTTGTCTCTTTTATGGGATATGACTTTGAGTACCTTGGTATGGATACAGTTACACAAGATAATGCGACCCTGTTTCGAGCAACGATTGCTCTCAAACACAAACAGGTGCTGGTCGATGTTCTGAGTCCGGCAAGATCCAGCTACCCAACAAAAAAAGAACTACTTCATGAGGTCGATGTTCGTTCGGCAGTGTGGCATGATATATACTTGGTCCTTGCGAACATACCTGAAAAAAAAGGAGGGGCTATCACCTTACAAATTTACTATAATCCTCTGGTGAAACTCGTGTGGTTATCCCTTGTTTTTATGGTTTTAGGCGTCGTGGTTATTTTTCTTGGTCGTCGCGGGTCACCATCCCCTCTTCTCCCTCACACATGAATGTTAAGAGTGTTAATATTTTGGCAAGGTTACACTTATGAGCCATCAACAACCCTTATTGCTTAATCTATTAAAAATCATCGCCCTATTCGGTGGCTACGGTTTTTGGTGCTTGGGATTTCAGCCTTCAGCTATGGCCGATGAAGGTATCTCTGAATCACAAAGTTATCGGCAAGCCTATGAGCTTTGGTTAACTCAGGATCATGTAACTGCCGAGCAAAAAGAATTGTTTTTTTCTGTGGCCGCAAATCTACGCTGCCCAACATGCACAGGGCTCAGTGTATTACAGTCAGATGCACCTTTTTCGATTCAAATTAAAAACCTGGTGCAAGAACAGGTGAGCCAAGGGGCTAATCAACGGGAAATTATCACCTTTTTTACGGAGCGATATGGACTTTGGATTTTAAGAGAGCCACCTAAAAAAGGTGAACATCTGCTGATTTGGCTCCTGCCTGTTTTGTTTTTGCTTTTTGGTGTGTTTTGGCTTATTTCTCTCTTAAAATCGCCTACCAACAAGGAGGCTACTAACACCACAAAGATTGGCTGGCAGCCAACATTAGAACAAGAGATAAAAAACAGGGAATTAAAATAAAGGATACCGACTTTGCTTCATTTAGTGGCTATCCTATGGTGGTGTGCCTTGATATATACTGCCTTTGCCTCTCTATTTATTCTTTTACCCTTATGGAAAGGGAGAACGATTAGCCAATTACCGGCTCCCTTAGCTCACCACTCTTCCCCGGTGTGTGATCTAGAACAGCAGAAAGAAAAACTCATTGCTCGCTATCATATGCATTGGTCATCTTTTGCCGAACAACAAATCACTGAAGAAGAATGGCTCAAGAAAAAACAAGAATTAGAAGAAGAGTATCAAGCGCTTTACCAAAAAAAGTTAACAAGTTGATACAATCAATGATGACTATCTACCATATTATTCGTTCAGTGCCTATGATACTCATAGTATTGCCAATGGCTCTCCTACTAGGAAGTGGAGTCAGCTATGGTGCCGCTGAGGATACGAATCACCAACAGTACTTGTCTTTTCATGACCGTCATGTGATCATTTTTGCTTCTGGTTATGGCGAGATTTATATGAGTTACTTTTTTGCCGTCAAAAATAACCATAGCAAGGCTATTAAAACAAAGATCCCCTTTATCTATCCCCTTGAAATGATGGGTGTGGAGGCGCTATCAGGCTTAACCAATAATGATCTGGTCTTCGATGACCAAACAAAAAAAATTGTTATTGAAAAATCCTTTGCGCCAGGAGGGAGTATTATTGCCCTGAGATTTTCTGTTCCTAGTGGCAGAGCCAAGAAAATCATTCGTTTTGCTATTCCTTATGCTACTGATAACCTATCATTTCTTCGCAGTGTTGAAGAGACACTTCGTATTTCTGTACCTGACTTTCTGCCAGGAGTACCCGCTGATCTTCAAGGATCTCAGCTCGTTGGTGTGGTGAGTAAGGACCTCGTGAGTTCCACCAACAGTTTCAAAGTCACATTGGAAGATTTACCAGAAGATAGGAGGCGATTTTACCTACTAGCTATGATCTTTGTTACCATTCTTTTGACGGGCGGCTTAATGCTTCTATGGATAAAATAACCATCATCTGAATGCAAGAGCATCAAAACATATTAAGAGAGAGATAACCCACTTTTATTTTCTGACAGAGGTGATAAAATAGCTGGGATAGTGTCCCATGACGTGAGTACGCTATTCAAAACCGTAGCCGATTTAACCGATAGCCCTACGTATTTTATCGGGTAGTTTAGGCGTTCAATGATATTGAAAATGACGACGACAACATGGCAGATCTGTTTGTTTTGGTAACTTGATTAATGCTAAAAGTGGGTTTATAATAGTCCCCCTGGCTATGCCCTTACTCGATGAAACAAGGATATAATTAAGATACAATCATGATAAGCTGACATAGCTCAATTGGTAGAGCAGCTGATTTGTAATCAGCAGGTTAAGAGTTCAAGTCTCTTTGTCA
>JAPOQT010000326.1 GCA_026710525.1 Pseudomonadota bacterium | reverse complement strand
TTATGGTGAGCCCTATAAAAATCGCTCGCAGCCTGTTCATCTCATTGCTCTTGTATTTGGAAAAGAAGAAAAAAATATTATCGACGGGCGTCATGAGATGCTCACATAACAATCTTATGAAGTAGTTTTGCCTCTAAAAAAGTACTGCCGTTTAATATATGACAAGAAGATCTCACAAACACTTACCTTTATCAAAAAACGCGCTGGGATGTCAATGAAATTATTACAAAAAACTAAAAAAAATACTTCTGATTTTTTTTGCTTGCTATGGTTTTACATCAGCACATTTTCATCATTAAGTAGTGTTATGCTTGCATTCCCTATTTTTCTCTGCAGAATGGAGAAGAAGAAGGATTTTTATGGATTTAAATAAATTAGTTGTCTCGCTTTCGCAAAAGCAACTTACAGAACTTTAAAAGCTACTTAATTTGCAACTTGCAACGCCTACAAATGAACAGATAAAAGAGAATTCTGATCGAGGAAAAAATTCACAAATATAGGCTAGCTGCTTGCTTAGATCTCCGGGCGGAACAAGAAGATCAAAGAACATCTTGAAGATCATATTACGCGAGAATCTACACTGGTAACTGATCGTCATCCATCGTATCACCTTGCATGTAAAGTGCTTGACATGACGCATATACAACTGTCTTCTTCTAAAGGTGTAAGGGGAATTTAATATTCAAACTGTCAATTCTATACACAGTCATTTCAAAGGTTTTCTGCCCCCTTACAAAGACGTGGCTTCTAAGTATCTCAATAACTACACCTCTTTTTTTGAGTGGTCTAGAAGATCGGCCACAGAATTTGCAAAGATACCCCAGAGCACGTATCATCTCCACATATTTGAACATGCGATTAGCCGAGGTGGACCTTAGATAAATCAAAAAGAGCTCTTTACCTCAATTTTTAAGACCTGCAATATAATAATGCTAATTTTTCCCAAGTAAAACATAGCCATCCCTCGGACCGAGGCCATGTGACTTTTCTCTTATTCACATTGGATAACGGCATTTTAAATTTCATAGTGATCTCCTTAAATGAGTTATTTAGTGGAAGGTACCAATTTAACAGTCTAACCATACAATTCGTATAAGCATGCGCTCTTTTGAGCTCAGTATCATAATGGATGATCTGTTTCATGGTTTCATCCCATAACACCCCCTGATCACTCACATATTCCCGATGATATCTCACCACATCTATTAATCCCTTCTCTAAATGAGCAATTCTCTTGTTTAGAGAATCAATTTCTGATCTGGATATTGAGTATCCTTGTGAAGCGGCCTTTTTTTTTGGCCACAACCTGCCAAAAAAAGCACCAAAAAAACTAAAAACTTCATACTATTCTCCCTCTTTGGTTGATGGGACACTCTTCTTTGCCTTATACTTGGCGAGCTCATGCTCTAGGCTCTTAGTCTTGCAATAGGCAATGAAACCCTTCAGGGCTATCTCGTTTGCCTTTGGCGTTTGATTGGTCATACCAACAAAACATGTTATAAAATAATTTATCCCAACCGTTCGGCCATCAATCTCCTTGATCTTTTTGCTGTTGATTTCCTGAAGCCTGCTCGCAAGATTACTCATTTTAGTGAGATTATCATTCGAATCTTTAAGTAAAAAAACCATCTTCTCAAGGTTTGCCACCTTCTTCTCTAACTGGGCAAGCTTGGTAGAATCATCAGCACCGAAAGCATCACCACAAATCATCACAGAAAGCATCAAAAACACTACTAAAACTCTCATAAAACCTCCGTAAATTAAACTCTTAAAAGTAAACGCTTTACTTTATTCACATCGTAATTTGCGAGCCGATAATGGCTCAAATCCATGGGTAAATTCACATATCCTTTCTCTTTAAAAGAAGGTAGAGTGGAACCTCATGGATTTATAGGCTGCTTGCATCATCATATGATTAATATTGATCTGTTCTGATGAGATGATACTCACATCTTCCTGTCGAAATAGGTCAGGATGACCATATATGTCTTCTGATAGCCAAAACTTCATCTTAGGTGACCTGATACATACCCCATAAACGAGTCTAGACGAGTGAAATTTAAAGTCTTTGATGTCCATATCATGGCGCCCCCATTATAGATCATGAGTTGCCTCACATGGCAGTCAGCAGGCTTAGAGGTGGGTGTTCTGCCCGTGATTTTGAGCTCAAATATCTTCCTTCCGAACCTAAAATCAGTAAATCCGATGATAGGAATATCAGAAAGGTAGCTTTCATACTTATCAGATAAAGTGAGGTCTTTGATATTATTTTTTGTAAAATAATACCTATGATAAATCTCATCAGGATACTCAGGGGAATCATCGATGAATTTTGGAGACATGGTAAAGGTTTCTTGTAAGAACTCTTCCAT
Organism: Pseudomonadota bacterium; assembly: GCA_026710525.1. Taxonomy (GTDB): domain Bacteria; phylum Bdellovibrionota_B; class Oligoflexia; order Oligoflexales; family Bin106; genus Bin106. The sequence goes on along the minus strand of JAPOQT010000326.1, from coordinate 9,281 downwards.
GTGGATATCCCCTGTTCATACTTTTCGCTGTTCAGAATATGTTTGTTTAAAAACCCGCTAGCCCACCATTCACATGAATGGTAGATCCGGTGATATAGCTGGCTTTATCACTAGCTAAAAACGCGACTACTTCGGCAACCTCTTGAGGTAATCCAGGGCGTTCGAGATGGATATTAGCGATAATTTTTGCGTGACGAGCACTAGGCATGTTTTCTGTCATTTTGGTGAGGATGTAACCGGGAGCTACACAGTTACATAAAATAGCAAATCGACCAAGTTCAGCAGCTAGACTACGAGTAAAACTAGAAACAGCTGCCTTACTAGCACTATATAAGCTTTGGCCTCGTTGACCCGTGTGACCCAGAATAGAGGTAATATTAATAATCCGCCCCGACTTGTTGCGAATCATCCCTTTCGTGACCGCTTTGCATAATAAAAAAGTCGCTTTAAGATTAGTGTTTATTACTCGATCAAAATCATCACCGCTCGACATGTGAGCAAGCTTTTCAAAAGCAGTGCCAGCATTGTTCACGAGAACATGAATATCCCCCATCTTTTCTTGCACATTCGCGGTTAAGTCGGATAGGGAGTTTGGCTGGGTAAGATCACAATAAAAAGCTAAGGATCCCGGCAGTGTTTTGGCGACATGGTGAGCTAATTCTTGATCAGAGCGATAATGAATGGCTACCCTGTAACCACTAGCTTGGAGAGCTTGGGCACAAGCAAGACCAATGCCACGAGAAGCGCCGGTTACTAGAGCCACTGGGAGTGAACTAGGATGTGAGTTTTTGGTGTTAGTTGGTGTTGGCAAAATAACTCTTTCTATGACAAGTAAGTGTGAGTTTTTAGTAGTAAAAATCCATATTAGTTCATTTGTCGGTGACGGCTGCTGGTTTTTTGCTCGTGAAAACTGGTTAAGTCCGTGGTAAACTGGTGCTCTTGAATATGGTTCAGGAGGTGTGAGAGCCCTCCTTCTCTTTAGTACCACGAAGGCACTTTAGCACGATCCTCCCAGGATAGCGAATCCTAGGCTTTTTGATTGATGTTAGGCAAGATCACATGATGAAATCTTTTGTATGGTGGTTAGCCTTTAAGCAGGTCTTTTCCAGACAAAAAAAAGCAGGTCTCTTGTTTATGACTTGGGCATCCATGATTGGTATCACCATTGGCGTGGGGGCCTTGGTTATTACTCTGTCAGTGATGGGTGGCTTTGAGCGTGAGCTAAGGCATAAGATATTTTTTGGTTTGCCCCATGTTGAAGTGATGAATAAAAAAGCATCAATAGGAGTGAGTCTGACTCGTTATTCGCTATCAGAATTCGCTCAAGCCTTTGATCAATTCAGGGCATTAGCGGCTTATATTAAAGCAGATGTTATCGCTCATCAAGATGGTCAAATTGCTTCAGCCACTATTCTTGGTATCGACCCTAGAAAAGATCATGATGTCTATGGTGTTCGCAGAAGCTTACTTGGCTTTGAATCCCTCGAAGAGCTACTGGCAAGTGAGGTGTATGATTACCCTCCGGTAATTGTTGGCTCTGGCCTTGCTGACACTCTCCAGCTTCATATAGGTGAGATAATATCACTCCTGAGTCCTCAAGCGAGTTTGTCGGGATTTTTATCTGGTGCCAAAGTGAGTAAAGAATATAAGGTTGTTGGTTATTTTCGTTCGGGTAAAAATGATTATGACGAGTCTTATGTTGTTACTAACCTCAATGAAGCAAGGCAACATATGGATGACTACGATCCGAGTATGGATGGGGATGAGTTTGTGACGGGTGTTGCGGTGGTTTTTGATGATCCTGACGATGTTGATCGCCTAAGGGATAACAATCGTTTCCTTGAGCAGTTTTCATTTCTTTCTTGGAAAGATGTTAATAAAGCTTTATTGTTTGCTTTGTTACTGGAAAAGCTTGCCATGAGTGTGGTGTTGTTTCTGATTGTGATTGTGGCTATTTTCTCCCTTTCAGGCACAGTTATGATGACGGTATATCACAAGAGGACTCAAATATCTTTGCTGAGAGGACTTGGCATGACTTGGCATGATGTGGTGAAGGTGTTTATTGCTCACGGTGCCATTATCGGAACGATTGGCATTGTTTTAGGATTAGTGGTTGGCCTGTTGACATGTGTGTTTATCTTAAAGGTTGGGGTAGTGACTTTACCCGCAGGGCTCTATACATTACAAAAATTACCGGTAAAGTTCCTCTATTTTGAATATATTCTTATTAGTTTGTGTGCTCTTTTAATGACAATTATTGCCTCAGTGTATCCCGCTTATATAGCGGGGCGCCAAGACCCAGGTGATGGCCTTCGGTATTAACCTTAAGTAGCGCACACTAACCACTCTACGAGAAATAATGCCATGATCTTAAAATCTAACACAAAACAAGAGCAACAGGAGAATCTTAAGGCAGGCCCTGATAAAGAAGATATTTATGCGATTGAACTCATAGGAGTTTCTAAAGATTATCATCGCTACTCTGAACGGGTTAAGGCTCTGCGGAACATTGATCTAAAAGTCAAAAAAGAAGATCAGGTAGTTGTCACCGGCACATCTGGTTCAGGGAAAAGTACTTTCTTACATATTATCGGTGCTCTCGAGCGGCCATCATCAGGAATGATTAAGGTCGATGGAAGAGACCTTGCTAAAATGTCTGAATATATGTTAAGTAACTTTCGTAACTCTCAGGTAGGGTTTGTTTTTCAAATGAACAATCTCCTGGCTGAGTTTACTGCCCTTGAGAATGTTATGATTCCTGGGCTAATTGCTGGGGTTCGTGAAAAGGATGTTTTGGAGAGAGCTAGGTATCTTCTTGAAGCTGTTGCCCTTGATGCCAGAAAGCACCACCGGCCAAGAGAACTGTCGGGTGGCGAACAACAAAGGGTGGCTATTGCCCGTGCTCTTCTCATGGATCCAGGGTTGCTTTTGGCTGATGAGCCCACGGGTAATCTTGATCACAGAACGTCACAGGCCGTGTTTGAGCTATTGAAAGATATTTGTCGTCGTCATGGCAGCACGATGTTACTTATTACCCATGATCAAGAAATGGCGAAGAACTTTGATAAAAAAATTATGATGGAGGATGGGATTATTCAAGAGAAGGTGGGTGTTTTGTGACACGAATCAACATCAATAACCAACTTTTTTGTCGGATGACGTTGCTCGGGCTAGGCTCACTTTTTTTGTTGGCATTCCTATCACCGGTATATGGACAAACCTTGTTATCTCCGCCAGATGATCAACAGAAAAAACCATTTGTTAAGCAAAAACGTGATGCCAGAAAATCATTGGCTCGGATTACAGCTATTCGGATTGAGGGTAATGTGAGAGTCCAAGATCCAGCAATTTTAGAGGTGATGGTGAGTAAGGTGGGTCATGTGCCGAGTAAAAAAAAGGTGGCGGCGGATATTCGGGCTATTTATAGCCTTGGTTACTTTTCAGATGTGGCTGTTCATGCTGAGAGGAAGGGTCAAAAGTCGTCGAATAAAGGTTGGACCCTGGTGGTTAAGGTGAAAGAGAAGCCGGCAGTTGCTAAGATTTCTTTTCAGGGTTTTGATGAAATTTCTACCGATGATGTTGAAGATAAGCTGAAGGTGAAGGTGAATACGATTATCGATGAAACCCTGATTTTATCAGATGTGGAGATGATTGCGAAACTCCACAAAGAGAAGGGTTATTTTTTAGCCAAAGGTTCTTATGAACTTATAAAAAAAAACAAGCATGATGTGGAGCTGATTTATAAAATTATCCCTCAAGAAAAGGTTTATATCGGGCGGGTTCATCTCGTGGGTAATCAAACATTTAGTGATGAGTTTTTGTTGTCTTTCATACAGTCCCAACCATTTTCTCATATGAAGGCACTCTTTGGTCAATTGACTTATCAAGAACTCTCGGTTGAACGGGATGAGCAACTTCTATCTTATGTTTATCAAGATCGCGGTTTTGCTGAAGTGGTTGTCGGTAAAACTATTGCTGCTTTGTCCCAGGATCAAAGGTTTGTTGATCTCACCTTTCAAATCGAAGAAGGTCAGCGTTATAACTGGGGGACTATTGATTTTTCAGGTGATCTACTCTTTGACCGTCAGTATCTTGATAATCTCGTCACCACCAAAGGGGGGGATTATTTTAGAATTTCTCAACTACAAGAGTCTTTGAAAAATCTTGGCGATAGTTATGGTGATCTTGGTTATGCCTTTGTTGATGTTAATCCTAAAATCACTTTTGATCAGGGTTTAGCTGAAATCAATTACAGCATCACAAAAGGTAAAAAAGTTTATTTTGGTGACTTTCGGGTGTCAGGTAATTCTAAGACCCGGGATCATGTGATTTTACGGGAGCTCAAGGTATCAGCTGGTGATTTATATTCCCGTTCAGGGCTGAGAGAATCTCAGAAAAATCTCGAGAGTTTAGGTTTTTTTGAACGAGTTAAGTTTATTCGTAAAATTGATAAGGAAGACGACACGATTATCCATTATACGGTGGAGGTTTCTGAAAAATCTACGGGCCAAATTCAAGGGTCCCTTGGTTATACTCCTTCTGGTTATACTGATGCCAATTGGTTTGGTCAAGGGCACTATGAAGAGAGAAATCAAAGTGGTCGTGCCTATCATTTTGATACCCTCGCTACTTACAGCAATCCACAAAACTATAGTGCTAGGATCTACTTTTCTAATCCAAGAATCTTTGATTCACTATGGTTTTTTAGTACCCATCTGAGTTATCGCATGCAAAATGTTATTTCCCTGGGTTTTGATATTCAGGAAAAACGGATGTCATCGGCGATGAATATGGGTAGAAAAATATTTGAACATGTGCGAGGTTCTTTCGGATTTGAGATTGCCAGGACGGAACAATCGAGTGTGCTTTATTTAAGTGATTCCTTGAGAATTTCTGGCGATACTATTGGCTTTTCTTTGGGCTTATCAAGACGACAACTTAATAATTATATTGATCCAACCCAGGGTACTCATTTAGCACTGAATCAAACCTTTGTCGGTGGTCCTTTAGGCGGTGACTATAGCTATCAAGAAACAGAGTTAGAGGCTATTTACTATCATCCGTTACTATTATCTGAGAACTTTGCCACCCATTTTAAACTAAAATTAGTGGCCTCTCGACTGGGATCTTATGCTGGTTCTTCACCGCCGTTGTTCAAACGTTATCGTCTTGGCGGTGCCTTTAATCTTCGAGGGTACGCTCCTAATTCGATTACTCCTCGTTTTGTTTTTTGGTCTTCTCCTTTTGATTATGATGAAATGTCCTATTATCCAAAAGGTGGTAATCGACAACTGGTTTTCCAAGGAGAGTACTATGTACCTTTGATTCAACAAGCCCAAATGAAAGCATTATTTTTCTTTGATTCAGGCAGAGTTTTTGATAATAATCAGGACTGGACTTTAGCTGGACTATATTCTAATATTGGTTTCGGCGTTCGTTGGGTCACGCCGATGGGTCCTCTTCGTTTTGAGTGGGCTTTTCCTCTCAAAGAGGATGGAACCCTTGGTCCTTACCGTTTAGTGTTTAATATTGGCTATTAATTTTTATTTTTTTTAAGGTTTATAATTTATGATGACAAGCAAATTTCGGCTTTTACCATTCATGATGTTTTCACTCTGTTTCAGTATGGCTGTGAGTTTTGGTAGTGCTTTTGGTTTCGATAAATCTCAGTTCAAGTTAGGGTTAATAGATAATGATAGGTTGTTCAGAACTTTACCCTATAAGGCAGTAGGTAGTCAACTAGTGGAAGAGAAAAGAAAGGAGTATGCCCCAGGGATAACACAGCTTGAAAATCAGTTAGCTGATATTTTAGCCAAGTTAAATGATGCTGCTGAGAGTGTGGGTGATTTACTGAGGCTCACTCAGGAAAAAAACGATACTATCATGAGATTACAAGAGCAGAGGAACCAATGGCAAAATGAGTTATCGCAAATTTACGATGTTGTGATGGGTGAAATGATTAAGGATCTAAGACCATTTATTAGAGAGTTGGCGGAAGCTCATGGTTTGACAGCGGTGTATTCACGTCAAAATACATCTATATTATATTTGGATGAGAGTTACGTCGTTGAATTAACTGATGAAATTCTTAAGTTGTATTTTAGCCAGCCAGAATAAAGCTCACTGCTATGTGAATAGGGTTGATGTGACTGGTGGGCGGGTATTATTATTTTTATTTACATTTGAGGTAAAGTCCATGATTTTTTTTGTTAGGCACATGAATAGTTTGTTATCACAGTTTTTTGTTGTCATGTTATGTTTGGCTCCTTCTGTTCAGGGTTACGCCCAGGCTGCTGATGGCACAGCTAAGCAGGTTTTTGGTTTAGTAAATTTACAAAAACTTGTTGGTTCAGTTCCTGAAGGTGTGGCTGCAGACAAACTTGTTCAAGCAACGATCAAGCGTTACCAACCACTGTTAGAATCGGCTCAAGTCGAAGTCACTCGGTTACGGGAATCACTCAATAATAATACTGATAACATGACAGTTGAGCAGCTGATGGTGATAAATAAACAGTATAGCGCAGCAATCGAAAAATTTCGTCAGCTTCAAAATACAGCTCAATCTGAGTTGGTTAAGGTTCGCCGGGAAGGTATCAATAGTATTATTGCCAAAATGCAACCTATTATTAACCAGTTTGCTAAAGAAAATGGCTTGATTGCTGTGCTGCGTATGGATCAGGCTGGTTTTGTCTATGCTGACCAAGACTATTATGTTGATATTACTGATAGTATTATTGCTCTTTTTGCTGAGTAATCATCCTATTAGCTGAGTTTTACAGTGCTCTAGCTACGAGTTTATATTTTTAACCAAGGTGTGCAAAATGAAACTGTTGATGTCTGAGAGTAAAAGGGTGACAGCAATATGTTACGTGTGGGTAATACTGGTGGCAGTGTGTTTTACTGCCTCCAGTTACGGGCAAACAGCTGAGTCACAAAAGAACAAGAACAAACCGGTATTTGCTGTGGTCAACAACCAAAAAATTATCCTATCTGTACCTGAAGGGATTAAAGCAAGAAAAAAAATTCAAGCTGAGATTAATCAAGCTCAAGCATCTATGGAAAAAAAGAAAAAAGAACTAGAATCACTGACCCAAAACTGGGAGAAGGATGCCGAGCTGATGAATGCCGAGGCGAAAGCTAAAAAGCAAGCGGAGTTGCAACAAAAAATCATGACTCTTCGTGATGAGGAAATGAATTTTCAGAAAACTATCCGCGAAAAAGAACTCTCAGCTACTCAGGAAATTGTTAAAAAAATTGCCACATATGTCCAAGAGATAGCTGAAACCAAGAAAATTGATCTGGTTTTTGAAAGTTCTCAGGCGGGCATCATGTATATTGCTAATTATATTGATATTACTGATGATGTTATTTTGAAGTTTGATAGTGCTAAAGAGGCTAAAAAAGCAACGTCACCAACGGAATCATCGAAATAGCAGTGGTCACATTCACGTTTAGTTGATAGGGTGTGAGGGAATAATGGACGCCCAAAGCTGTGATGGCGATGAGCTCTTTACTGGTGAAGGTATGAGCAGTAAAGAGGTGAAGAAATATCTTCCCCATCGCGAGCCTTTTTTACTCATTCAGCATGTTGATACAGTGGTTCCTTGGCGTAAGTGTATAGCTTACAACCAGATAAGAGTTGATGATCCTGTGTTTGTCGGCCATTTTCCAGGGCGCCCTATATACCCAGGGGTGTTAATTCTTGAATCCTTGGCTCAATCCTTTGGGTTATTGCTGCATGCTTCCAGCCAGTTGTCGGTGGCAGAATTTCGAAGAGCTAGCGGTGTTTTGTCAGGTATCGATAAATCGAGGTTTCTTCATCCTGTGTTACCTGGTGAGTGTTTACGCTGTGTAGTAGAGCTAACAGCCAAGAAACCGCCTTTGTATGTGAGTCACTGTGAAGCCTATGTTGGTGATAAAAAAGTGGCTAAGGCTCGGGTGTCAGTGTGTTTTAGTTGGGAGCTAGGCGACAATTCATCTTTCGGATAGATAGTCTTTTGCCAGGTAACTTCATTGAGCTTTATCCCAGGAAAAGATGATGTAGCTGATCCGGTAAGAGCTCTCTTAAAATACACAGTTAAAGATAGTTTTGGCAGGGATAGCTGGATAGAAGGAGAGGCAACACAGAAGCCGGTTTTACAGAACAAGGGGAAGGGCAAGTCTTCGATGTGAAAACAGTTAATTTCATCCTGGAGTATTTAAGACAACGGCAAGCAAAGAAATTTTCTTAGAGTTTGGTGTGGAGTAGGTGAATCTTCTTGAGTATTCTAGCGCTCATTTTAGTGCGGGCTACACGCCATACATGAAAAGTAAGATTTCATATGAATCACATCAGCTCACGGCGGTAACCTACGAGACCTCGCTCTTCCTTGCCAAATACCATAGCAAAGAAAGGTGTTGGCTTAGTACTGGTAGTTGATAATAGTTACAGTATTTGACGCAAGGTAGTAGATCCGAAGAAGAACGTTTTGGTATCAGAAGCTTTGAATTCAGAGTAATGCAAATTTATAATAATAATAGGCCTTCTCTAAATCATCGGTGACTGGTGGTAGATACTTTTGGAGAGGTGAAATCTTTTTATATTCATATTATCCTTGGAAGAGATAATGGGGAATGCAACAGGGTATTGTACCGTACATGAAGCCAAAATCGACGTTTATATTTTGAATAATGATCAAAACAGAAAGTCATGTTCACTTAATCTGTCGGGATATTTAAGTGACAAGAAATCCATTAAGAATGGTGAGCGCAAAAAATCTGTTACTCAAGTGGGTTACGATTTTTATTCAGCTTGAAATGTTAAAATCAGGAGATATAGTACTGTTTCTCAAAGATCAAACTTTTATTTTTTGACTTTAAAGTCGTTGTCTAAGAAAAGTACGAGAGCAAATACGCAAGAAGGCGTGTGGCGAAAAATGTCAAGGCGGTAGTCACGTGGTTTATCTTATCTTTGCTCTCGTTTTTAGTTCGCCAAGATTATCCCTGATTTTTTTCTAAGCGAAACAGTCGGACTTCACCATCTGTAATCAAACATAACATATCATGATCACGAATGACTTGGGTGACCATACGACTGTTTTCAATGGGTAAAGAGCCATAGCTAATTTTCTTTTCTTGACCATCATGGTGATAAATTTCCAAGTGGAGATCATCGAAAAAATAAGTATGCTCACTGGATGTGGGAATAAAAAAGGTCAATTGACGCTGAGATGAGACGGGAATCATTTTCGTGATTTCACCAGAAAAAGTCATCAGAATCACGGAATAAGGAGTTTGAACAG
>JAPOQT010000325.1 GCA_026710525.1 Pseudomonadota bacterium | reverse complement strand
GCAGGTAGCCTTTTATAAGAGCCGACTTTTTCTTGTCATCGGCTGTTTTTTGTAACTGGTCCAGTAGATCTTCTAACTGGATAAAATCCTTGCTGTTAGCCCGCCTGTTTTCACTGAACTTTGTGAGCTCAGAGATCATCTGATCATCCACATAACCAAAGTCTTTTTGAAAATTACCGACAAGACCTAAATTTTCTACAATGGCATTTTCACGGTGTTTTTCGCCAATTTTTCCATGACTGCTAAGAAAAGGAAAAGAGATGTGAGGACGAACACCTTTTGCTTGCACAGGAGAGCCAAAAGGGCGGTAGAACAAATGGGTGGTAAGGTTTAAGCCTCCCTTTGAAGGCACGACATAGATACTTTGAACGCTGCCCTTACCATAGGTTCTGCTACCGACAACAAGACCACGGTTATGATCCCTCATGGCAGCAGTAAAAACTTCTGAGGCACTGGCGCTCAGATGATTAACAAGAACAACCACCTCACCGGTGAAAAACATGAGATCATTACTTGATGTTCCCAGTTTTGCGTCGCGAGCATCCTTGATACTCACAATGGGAGTTTTTGGCAGAAAAAGCCCTGCTATTTTTATCACTTCATTGAGTTCACCACCAGGGTTATTCCGTAAATCTATCACCACTGTGGTAACCTCTTTTTCGGCTAGTTGATTTAATCCTTGTAGCACGGTATAAAGAGAGCTGTTTTCCCAAGAAATTTTGTCGTCAACATCTGACTGATCACCCAAACTAAAATAGGGTATCGTAATAACCCCGATCATTTGATTTTCTTGCGAGGCAGCCTCTTGCACAGAGTAAATATGAGTGCTTACATTGAGTGTGTTCTCTATACGATCACGTAAGAGAGAAATCGTCTTGGTTTCCATAGTGTCACCAGTGCGGCGTAAGATCTTTAATCTTAATGGGGTTCCTATTTCACCTGCGATCATATGAGAACTGGCATCCACGCCAAGCAAAGAAATACTTTCAAAGGGACCTTCTTCTCCGGCAATAGCAATAATGAGATCATCTTTTTTTAGACCATCCTGCTGATCAGCCGGTCCACCAGCTATAATGTCAGTCACTTTGGCATAATGATAGTTAAACTCCACCTCAATGCCAATACCAACATAGGAGTTGAGAAGTTGTTGTTCCACTTGATTCAGCTCTGCGGGTGAAAAATAATCAGAGTGAGCATCTAAACTTCTCATAACAGACTTTATAAAAACAAGGTAGGTGTGATACTGTCTTTTTTCTGATTGAGCAAAAACGACATTTTCATAATACGCTCGCAGAGCAGATTTAGCCTTCTCTACGCTTGTGAGGGTTTGGTGCAGAGCGTGTAACTGACTTTGCAAAATACCGGTGATGCGCTCTCTTTGTTTGGCAGTATCAGCTTTGGCAATATAGTCAAAATGAGTATCGAAGCTATCCCAGGCATCTTTGCTTAGCACCAGATCTGATTCTTGGAGGTCATCGATGATCTTGTTAACAGCTATTAAAAAGCTGTTATAGCGCTTTTGATATAGATCGGCTATCTCATCAATAAAAGAGCAATTTTGTTTGACTAATTGTTTAGAGACGAGGCTGGAGTAGTGCAAAAGAATATGCTCGACATCTTCTTTAAAAAAAACCGTCTTTAAACTATCCATACTTGAGAGCATACGCTCTATGATGATAAGTCCAAAGGAATCATCTATGTTGTTTTTTATCACATGAAACTCTAATGCTGAATAAGAAATGTCATAGATATCATCGCAGCTTAGCTCATATTCAGAAGCCTGGAGGCTAGGAGAGTAAAACACAAAAAGAAAAGCCAGACAGATAAGTTGCTTACCTATTAAGCGATAGAGAACATCATGGAAAACGTTATGATAATTCATAAGAAGTAGACCTTGAGAGTAGTTAAATAAAATAGAAATATGTGAAAAAATTAAATAAGACGAGTGTCAGCGCCCACACAATGATAACATGTAATTTAATTATTTGATATTATTTTTTAAAAATAGTGAAGTAGAGATATTTTTTGATTTCTTTTATCCTGACTTTGACATTTCAAATTTAGAGCAAAACGTAACATATTGAAACAATAGAACTTTTTTGCACACTCTTCTTAAAAACACACACTACAAGTCGATTATTTTTGAGTAAAACTAATTATATTTTGTAAGGTCTCTTTGAGTATTTTACGCCTAAGGTTTTATAGATTTTTTCTGCCTCTTTC
>JAPOQT010000324.1 GCA_026710525.1 Pseudomonadota bacterium | reverse complement strand
CTACTTTGTGAAACCACTAAGGAATCATCACACTTTTACCCTGACTACCTGGATAGAAAACTTCACGGTATATGCGGATGCTTATTATCCAGAAAATTTTCTGGAAGTCAAATACTTTCAACCTGATTTTTGCCAGTATCCGAAACTGGAAAAACTACTACCTCACCAAGAACTGCCAACAACTAGCCATAAATACGCCTTATGGTTACCAGCGACTTGCCACATAAATAACACCACCCCACAGGAAGGAGAAGTCTTACCCCATAATCCTTATCGCTACCCTCATAAAATGATGATAGCTCCTATTTACCTAACAAAAAAACAGCAGGTTATCGCCCTTTTTTTCTCAGTAAAAAAACTCACCATCACCTGGCAAACAGACACTCTCGAGGAGCTTTCACACCATCGACATCAGCCAATATTACCATCAGGTAATCTCACTGAGTTACAAAATCTCTACTTGAAACAAAAAATTCGCTTTCTCCTCTCTCCTTATCAAAGGAAAGTCTTCTACGCTACCAAAGAGTCTGATCTTACTATATTACCGTTTTTGCGCGACAGTCTCAGGCATGAAAAACTCTGGCTACGATTACAGCCAAAACTCACCCTTAATCCTCAGCTAAAAACCCAGTACCGCAAACAAAATTTTATTTTTCACGACCTACCAAAAGAGCCATGGCTTAACTTAGGGGAAATTATCATCGACCTCCATCATCCCACAAAGTTAACCCCCTATTACCCGAAAAATGCTGTTACACAGACTTTCCAGACCGAGAAACCTGAAATTTAAACTCTATAACATCACCGTCTTGTACCACATAGTCTTGACCTTCTGTTCTCACCAAAGCTTTCTCTTTGAGAACACTCTTCTGTTTATGGAGGATGAGATCAGCGACTTGATAAACCTCAGCACAAATGAATCCTCGGGCAAAATCAGAATGGATGACTCCCGCCGCTTCCCGTGCACGCATCCCAATGGGTATGGTCCAGGCCCTCACCTCCTTTGGTCCGGCGGTAAAATAATGAAACAGACTGAGCAGTTTATAGGATTTTTTAACTAGCTGCTCCAAGCCAGAATGACTCATTCCTAGAGCATCAAGCATATCTTGACGTTCTTCAGCACTTGATAACTCACTGATTTCCGCTTCAATCTTAGCCGAGAGTACCATACATTCAGAGCCTTCATTAGTCGCATAATCAAAGACTTGTTGAACATGCTCTGACTCCTCAGAGTCATCACCCTGCCGCCATGATTCTGAAACATTACAAACGTAGAGTTGTTTTTTCCCTGACAGTAAATGAAGCTGATTAATCATCACCGTGATTTCCGAGTTCTCCGGATAAAAACTTCTTGCTGGTTTTGATAAACTGAGATGTTCCTGAAGCTCCGTTAACCAAGGAATCATGGCGTATGCTTTTTTATCACCCCGTTTCATGAGTTTATGCTGTTTTTCGAGTGACCCCTCAACGGTAGTCAAATCAGCCATAATAAATTCATAGCTAATGACCTCAATATCATCCCGTGGATTTGGTCGACCATGAACATGGACCACCTGTGAATCATGAAAACATCTCACCACGTGGGTTAAAGCATCAACCTCCCTAATTTGCCCTAAAAATTGGTTACCCAAACCCTCCCCTGACGAAGCTCCTTTCACCAAACCAGCAATATCAGTTAATTGTAATGATGCCGGAATAATTTTAGGCTGTCCTTCCATGAGTTGCCCTAACTCATCTAACCTATGATCCTTAATAGGAGCCATAGCTGTATTGGGCTCAATGGTACAGAAAGGATAATTTTCACTACTGACTTTATTTCTGGTTAAGGCATTAAAAAGTGTTGACTTACCAACGTTGGGTAAACCAACAATTCCTGTTCTTAGTGACAATGATTCTCCTTCATTCTATAAAAAAAGTATTGACTTCAAAAAAAATGTGAGTTACAATGCGTTGATTTTGAATTTATTAGCATGCTAAATGCGTGAATAAATTCAATGTTTAGACTGTTGTTTTTATATGTGTTACGTTAATTTTTACTTATATATTCGAGGTTTACGATCATGGTTCATTTGTTCCTCAACGCTATGGCAAACGTGAAGAGACAGACCTCTTCTCCACAAGGAAACTACTCCCACGTTTATCCTAACCTATTTTTGGTTATCTCTGCCATCTGTTTTTTGTTTTTGTCTTCATGCTCTGGCTTAAACCATCCCATGGGGGGCGATACAGGTCAAAAGTCAGGTGAGTTTTCTCATGGTGACATTTATACTGATTACTACAATCTACCTCATGGCTATTTGGTGAAAGTGAATACGAGTGTGTGCGACCAAGCTGATCAAAGACCATTAACAAAAAACGACATTGTCTTGAGGCAAACGAATCAAGATACCACATTGATTGATGAGAGAAAGGTTGCGAGTTTTTTTAACAGCAGAACAACACCTGTGGCTCATTCTACACTTCACTCATATGACCAAAGCCCAGGAGATGGTTCGACCTTGTCATCTTCTCAAGGGTCAGTGATTAATGTCATTAATGCGCCACGAGATGGTGCCACCGACGCCTCTTTTAATTTGAGTTCCTATCCTAGTGATTATAGTTATCATGTTATACCGAGCACTCTCAGTGATATGAGTCAACAACAATCCTTAGATCTTGAGGCACCTTTTCAGGTATCTCAAGGAGGGAAAAAAGGTGGCAAAGGTGGAAAAGGAACCCCGGTGCTCAAAAAAGGCACCCCTGTCCAGGGTTCTCCCAGCCAAAAAGGCCCAGGACAGGTAAGCCAAACACACCCGCAACAAAAAGGAAAGCTTGGCGACCCGTGGCAATCGAAGCCATTGCCAACGACAAAGGCCCAAGATCCTTACCAGCACAAAGGCACTCCTCACCAAAAATCTAAAGGACAACATCAACAAGTCAGTCAGCACACACCCCATCAAAACCCAGAACAAGATTTCGATGGGCCATGGTTGATTCCCCTAAATCAAAACCAAGAGCAAGCTAATGCCTCTCATAATGAGGCTTATGATGGCTCACAACTGTATTCGAGTATGGGTTGCCAGGAGCAAGTTATTGAAGCCATCTCTCATCTCACACAACGGTTTCGCCCTGTTCATCCAGCCGAAAGACTAGCTCCCAACTACTGGGGATATTTTGGTGAACCAAGGGTGTTTAACACAGCAGATTCAACTTACTTTGTGTATGATAAACCCATCTGTGGTGCTGATCAGTGGTGTAACAGTCAGCCAACATTTTAATGAGACTTTACTAGGAAATCAGGGGAGAGGGGTAGCTCCGTCAAACCTTCACCCTTTCCGTGTGGCTCTCATTTTAGTCATCATAACGAAAAGTCGTCGAGGTGAGCTGAAGACATTCAAGCTTACTCGTTTGATCTTGATGAGACTGAGAGCAAGTAACAATTTGCGCATCAAGCAAATGATACGTCGCCGCGAAATCGATACAACTTGATATGCCATGATCAGTCTGAAATGACTGGGCACATGAGTCAATTTGGTCACTGTTAACACCTAGTTCCTTAACCATACGGAAACAGTCCATAATATCATCACTGCGGGAGAATGAGGTCCGACATGAATCGAGTTCATCAGCTGGCAGTTGATTTTCTGCCATATATTTTAAACAATCGTATGACTCTGTCTCTCGAGAATAAACAGAGTCACATATTTCTATGTGGTTGAGTGTTAGGTTATTGGCACCAACCAGTTGCAAACATATGAGGCGTCCTTTATCAATAGAGAAGGCGTCAATACAAGCAAAAACTTGATCATGTTCTAACTGATAGTACTCAGATATTTTCACACAAGAATCGTAACTCTTATCAAAAAAATAATCTTGACACACCTCCGCTGGGAGCTCGGTTTGTGCCATATAATCATCACCTTCCGATGTTGTTTTACACCCGGGAAGTAGACACATGAGACAGCCTATGATTGTCACTAGAATCGTGAGATATTGGTGACAATCACCTCGACTGTGACAGCAAAATATGCTACTCTGCCGTGACTTGGCGTTACTGGATTTGTTCATGATTATATCTTTCAGTCATGGTCATCGTGGCAATCGCCGAACAAAGACTTTCATCTTCATCGGAAACTTTTGCCATAATTTTATTAATTGTTGACTACTCTCACTTAACACCCTCAGTCAAACATGTCTTCTCCCTCATTAAATCAGCAAAAAACCATTGGTATTCTTGGTGGTGGTCAATTAGCCAGAATGCTTGTGCTGAGTGCTCACAAGTGGGGATTACCTCACAGGGTACTCACCTCTTCCCGGGAAGATCCAGCTGCACAAGTAACACCCCAGATAACTATCGGTGATCCTACCGTGTTAGTCGATATTAAGAAATTTATCTCAACCGTTGATATTCTGACTTTTGAAAGTGACTTTCATGATAGCAATATCTTAGAATATTTAACGTCACTTGCTCCCTCATTATCATCCGCCTTGGTCATTAGGCCAGCAGCGTCTCTTCTCACTCAATTAACCCAGCGTCACCACTGTAAACAACTCTTAGTTGATGCTGGTTTTACCGTGGCGCCATATGCAGTGATTCCCCAACAAATCAGAGACTACCACCAGTGGCACACATGGCGGCAACAATCTCATCCCGAGTTAGGTCAAAAATTGTTTATTAAGCTTGTGACAGGGGGCTATGATGGTCGCGGAACACACTTTATTAATTGTGAGAGTGATGATCATGAATTAGGGCAAACAAAGAAGCATCACAAGAGTAACCGTCACACAATATCAGCTAGTCAACAGTGCCATGAGTTTTTAAAGACACATGCTAGTAGTGAGATGATTGTTGAAGCTAACATTCCTTTTATCAGAGAATTAGCGATTACTGTGGTCCGGTCTGCTTGTGGTGAGTTTTATTTCTTTCCCCTTGTTGAAACGAAACAAAGCCACTACCAGTGTGACTCAGTAAGTGGTCCGGTGATGACCGTCGACATAACTCGTAGCAACGACCACGGTCTATCTCAGGACATGGGGGGCCAAGTGACCATGTATCAAGTTAACTCTGATCAAAAAGAGAGTCATCTCAGGGAAAATTTTGTCATCTTACTCCAGAACGTGACAAGATTTTTAAATAGCTACCAATACGTGGGAGCCATCACCTTTGAACTCTTTGAACAATCTGATGGCACCCTCATGGTCAATGAAGTGTCGCCAAGGGTTCATAATTCGTGTCATTATAGTATGGATGCCATGAGTTCAAGTCAATTTGATCTTCACCTAAAAGCGATACTTGGCTGGGATCTCGGGGTGCCAAAACTCAAAACTAAAGGCTTTGCGATGGTCAATATTATTGGCCATCAAAAAAACAGCCAAATATTATTTCGGGAAACAACTGGCTCATACCTTCATCTCTATGGTAAAACACATCGCGAGCACCGAAAAATGGGCCATATTAATGTTTTGTCAAGTTCCCGAGAAAAGGCGTTAAAGAAAGCCTTGAGAGTGAGGGGAACATGAGGGACAATTCATGGGGGAGGAGCATACCTCAAACAACTGAAAGATCATAACAATGTTTTCGCCATATTAAGGACACCCTCAATGAAAAAAGATGTTGCCATCATTATGGGCTCTGTATCCGATGATAAAGTCATGGATCAAGCTGCTAAGATCCTAAAGGAGTTTCAGATTTCTTTTGAAAAAACAGTGGTGTCAGCTCACCGGACTCCAGAGTATATGCAAGAATTCGCCCTAACTCTGGAAGAGAGAGGGACAAAGGTGGTGATTGCTGGTGCCGGTGGTGCAGCTCATTTGCCTGGAATGGTTGCTGCTCTCTGTTCTATTCCGGTGATTGGGGTCCCTATTGGTTTAAAATATCTTTCTGGCATGGATTCATTACTGTCGATTGTCTCTATGCCGAAAGGGGTACCTGTGGCCACTGTTGCCATTGACAACGCCACCAATGCCGCATTACTTGCCGCGAGAATTCTAGGCATATCTCAACCTCATATTTTGCAAGCATTGAAAAACTATCAGATAACAGAAAGGGATAAAAGTTTAAATAGTTCTGCTAATCTGATACCATAGTAACCTATGACCCTATGAAACAATGGCTAAGTTGTGAATGAAATGATTGACTCTGAAGTGGCGACCAAAGTGTCAAAAAAATTTGGCTACTTCCTACTGAGATGACCCAGGCTATTTTAGATAACCAGTTTTGTTGTTATTTTTTTTTTTATGAGTGAACACCATGAACACAGATCACAAAACAGAATCGTCTCAGAAACTCGGTTACCGCAAGTCGGTGGTTGGCGTCTTTACGAATGAGCACAATCAAGTTCTCGCCCTCGAACGCACCGACACACCTCAAGCATGGCAGTTTCCTCAAGGTGGTATCGAAGATGGTGAGAGTGCCTGTGATGCTTTACTCCGGGAAATGGAAGAAGAATTAGGTAATAAGCATATTACTTACTCGAAACAATCGAAAAGAGCAGTGAGCTACGATTTCCCTGACAAGTTCCATGCTCCCATAGCGCAACATTTCTCCGGTCAGTCGTCGTGGTGGTTTCTGTGTCAGTTTACCCAAGGAGGACCGGATTTAGCCAATGCCAAACATAAAGAGTTCCAAAAATATATATGGCTTGCCCCTGAATTAGTGATAGAACGCACCGTATTTTGGAAAAAGAACGCTTACCGTGAAGGCCTCACACTACTTGGCTTTACTCTGGGTTAGTATCCCTGTTTTACTAAACAACACCATCGTCACATTGATCACGAAGGCTAAAAACCATGACTAAGATAGGTTTAGCTCATATTCTGCTGGGTTTTTGGCTGATTTTTTTAGCTTCCTCAGGAGGTTTTTTCCTCGCTGACCACCGAACAGATAGTTATCTCAAAAAAGATTATCTCGAATTATTATCTTGGTGGATGGTGTTGCAAAAAAGTGCTCACGCCCATACCAACTTATTTGGTATGCTCCATATTCTCACCGGTTTATCCTTACCCTACTCTCGCTTAAACCCAACATGGAAATGTTATCAATTTTATGGTCTTAGCTTGGGTAGTTTTGCTATGAGTGTTCTGCTGTTTGTTCGCTCTCACCACATTCCCAGTCACCTTGCTGATCCCCTTGGTTGGGTGATTGGTGGTTGCTTATCTGTGAGTCTGATTGCCCAAGCACTCCACCTTTTTGGCCTCACCCTTAAGTGGTACCGGGCTTAAGTTGCTATTTACTCCTAATTTTTATATGATGAACCGTGCTACCAAAGAAAATCCTCGCCATATCATGGGATCGAAGTAGCCGGTTACTGATTATTTTTTGTTATTTTAATTGATTGAAAGCATTATGATGACTCAACATCACTCCTCAGAAGTCACGAAATTAGCCAGCCATATTCAAGAGCTAAGCTTAAAAGTTACTGAACAACCAGATTACGTCATGTCTGCCACCGACATCGAAGATGTGAATTCGGTAATCAAGCTTCTTGACTCTGGTACCATTAGGGTTGCTGAGAAAAGCCATAACATGCCTCTCAAAGATCAGCTATCCAGCCACCACATGGATCACAGCCATGAAATCACTGTTGATGATGATACCAGTTGGCAAGTTCATTCTTGGATCCAAAAAGCTATTACCCTGTACTTTAAAACCAGGAAAATGGAAAGTGTGACTATCGATGGTTACTTTAATTATTGGGATAAGATTCCTCTCAAATCAAATTATTTAGCACAAAATGTTCGAGTTGTGCCTCCAGCTACAGCTCGATTTGGCTGTTACCTAGCACCGGGAGTTGTGTTAATGCCATCATATGTCAATATTGGTAGCTATGTTAGTACTATGACCATGGTTGACACTTGGGCCACTGTGGGTTCGTGTGCTCAAGTAGGAGCTCGCGTTCACCTTTCAGGTGGTGTTGGCTTAGGGGGGGTTTTAGAGCCACCAGGCTCACGCCCAGTGATTATTGAGGATGGGGTATTTATTGGGTCAAGGTCCATTGTTGTTGAGGGTGCTCGGGTGAAAGAACAAGCTGTGCTAGCAGCTCAAGTATCGATGACGTCATCAACCTATATCTACGATACTCGCCATAAACCCTTTAAAGTTTATCGTGGTATTGTGCCAGAGAGATCTGTTGTTGTCCCAGGTGTGCGAGAAAAAGTAGTAGATGGTGGCAAAATTTATTTAAGCTGCGCCTATATTATTGGCGAAAGAAAAGAATCAACCGATGAAAAAACATCCCTGAATGATGTGTTAAGGGAGTTCTCTCTTTCGGTATAACCTGAGAGTTCAATCAGAGCTACCCGCCCTTTGGAGTGTTCATGCCACAAATTACATTTGCCACATCCCTGGACCCTGATCATCAAAATTCGGTCACGGTATCAAAGGCTGTTGGTACCAAAGTTCTCGCCAGCGCTCTTCAAGCTAAAACTCATATTCGATATGGCTGTTCTGCTGCTCGCTGTGGAACATGTGCTATCGAAGTCACATCTGGTCAACTCTCAGAAATGAAGAGTCAAGAAAAGATATTACTTAAAAAAATGAAGATACTCAATGGTCATAAAATACGCTTAGCGTGTCAAGCTCGCCTCACTGAAGAAGACGTTGCCATCAACCTAGGGTTTCAAAAAACCTATAATCCAGCTGATAGCGAAGATGATCACGACACAATATTCTATCACTAATCTTCGGTGTGGTCTATTTGATCAGATTTAATTAGCTTGATTTTTTTTTTATTATAAGTAATCTAAAGAGCTTGCTGACAGAAAAAATTCAGCTAAGTATTACTTGCGACAAAAAAAATAAATCATCATCACCCCGTCAGAAATGACGAATACCACCCAGGCCGCCCTGTGATTTACTATGTAAAAAGGATGAGACGATGCCAGTCAAGATCATGATACTTGTTTTTGGAAGCTCCTTACTATTACACTCTTGTTCCTCTGAACCTGATGATATGCCATCTCAGGTGACAAAAGAGTCAAGAGAAAAAAAAATACTCCCGGACCAAAATAAACGTCAAATACGCACCTCAGCTGGCAAAAAATCTGCTGACCAGCTCTCTGACACAGAGAGCCGTCTTGATGATCAGTGTTCTCTCAGCCCTTCCTCTCTTTGTCCTTCTCGCCAAAAACGACCCCTTGTTATCACAAAAATCTTGCCAAATAATGAGATTGAAGAAAAAGAAAGCAACCAAGACACGACAGCAGAACAAGATCAAACTTCAGAAGACGTCACGTCTCCTCCTCTAACAATCGCTGAGTATTTTGACCCTCATTGCCCTACCCTCCTGGCGCAAATTGAGGCGATGGCAACCACCATTAACAGTAATCCTGATAATGGTAATGAGGCCTTACTGAGGGATATGGAAAATCAAAAAACATTGTATGACTTTTACTGTGAAGATACCACTGACTAATGAGTGATTAAAACTTTGCTTTCGCCTCATTGAGAGCAAGACGTACGTTCCAAGCTTCTTCACCCGTAAGATGAATGACACTCACATCACTCACAAAAGAATCTCGATGATCTGTCATGGTGATTTCACAAATGCCGCCCTTCGTATACGTGGATTTCATGACACCGATGAGCTTTAAACTATTCGGTTTTGATGTGAATTCATAACGATAAAATTGTTGAGACTTTTTATATCTATCATATTTTCTAGCCCATTTAATACAACCATCCATAGCTCGAATAAATTTTGACAGTTCTGATTCAGTAACAAAGTAAGTCATGGTGTAGCCTGTTTGATAGCTGTAAACAATGAGATAAACAGATTTTTGATCAATACTAACAATGATCTCCGCATCTCTTAGTTCACTCTTATTATAGGATTGCTTAGTATCTTCGGTGCCAATAATCTCATAATCACGACTAAAATCAGGATCATCCCTCTCGGTTCTCGCATCAAAATATTCACTATCATCATCGGGACTAGTATCGAAGGGATATTCCCAACCACATGAGCTACTAGCCAGTAAAATCACTAATAACATCGTGGTCAGCAAGTGATAGTTATGAATCATGTTGAAAGGGTTTTTCATGGATCATGACTTATCTTTAAATGGGAATGATCATTTAATATTTTAGCAATTGTCCCTAAAGAAAGAGATAATCTTCTGGAAATTTCCCGAAATGTGTGGCCATTTTGTCTGAGTAAACGAGCTTCTTTAATGAGTTCAGCATTAATTTTGGTTGGCGCTCCCAACCTAACTCCCCGTTTTTTTGCTGCTACCAGCCCTGCTCTCACCCTTGCCGTAATGGTTTCTCGTTCAATTTCCGCAATCTCGGCAAACGCCGCTAACATTGTTCTTCGGAACGGATTCGCGTGACCTAAATTTAAAACTGGTTGCGACACACTAATAAAGCCTACTCCCGCAGTATCAAGATCTAAAATCAACCTAATAGCGGTGGTGGCATTACGGGAAAAACGGTCTAAGCGATACACGACAATGGTATCGATTTCTCCTCGATAAGCGACTTTCAACATAGCCTGAAGACCCGGGCGTCTTTCGGTTTTACCCGAAATCCCCTCATCCTCAAAAATTTGGATTTTATCTGGTTTTTTTTCACAGTTCTGTAGCCAATCATCCACACCACTTTTCTGGCTTTTAAGATCTTGCTTATCAGTAGAGACTCGGTAGTAAATCCCAATGCTTTTCATAGATTTCTCAAGTAAAAATCAGAGATATGTCGATATGTCATTAAGATAATATTGTTTATCCACCGCGTGTGACCATGGTTTCATGATTAATACTTCCTGCTAATCGGATAATTATGCTAATCTTATTATCTCATATAAGTTAACGAGCCATTGTATCTGATAAGTGGCGTTTATGACTTAGATATAACCCTCGTAACTCAAGATAGATGATGGCAAAAACACTCATAACCATAAAATTAGCCGGTGACTCAGGGGATGGTATTCAGCTTACTGGTCATCGGCTAGCGATGATTCACGCGTTGTTTGGCTCTGAGGTCGCCACCCACGCTGACTACCCAGCTGAAATTCGCGCACCTAGAGGTACCACCTATGGTGTGTCGGCATATCAAATTCAAATCGGTTGTACCAGGGTTTTTACTCCAGGTGATAAGCTGGATGTCCTTCTCGCCTTATCACCAGCTGCTTTGAGTGTCACCATGGGGCAGGTGAAGGATGGCGCCCTTATTATTGTTGATAAGGATAGCTTCACCGATGACGCTTTACAAAAATTAGGCCTACCTACTGATGACAATCATCCCCTACTCGCCCTGAATCGTCAAGGTTATCAATTAATTGATCTCCCTATTTCCCAGCTGTTAATGAGCCTATTTTCTCAGGATAAACACAAGAAAAAAGATATTCTGCAAAGTAAGAATTTCTTTTGCCTGGGAGTTTTGTGTTGGCTTTTTGAACGAGATACTTCTAGTACTGAGTTATG
>JAPOQT010000323.1 GCA_026710525.1 Pseudomonadota bacterium | reverse complement strand
AGCACCGTAAAAAAACTCCTTTTTTCCTAGCGAATGCACACCCCTCCAGGTGCTACCGTGAACTGGAAACAAATAACCACCAACATTGCGCCAACCTTGAAAAGGTAACCTACGATAAGAAAGCTCGCTAGCTAAAGTAAGATTCTTTTCTCTGCCTACCACTCTCAAAATAGGCAAAGCAAAGTCAAAAAGTGGCACGGTTTTTCGGAACGCTGGTAATACGCTCCCTGAATCACCTTGAGGAACTCTTTTTTACTTTAACATTTACTAGACTGGGCTTGCAGCCGTTAGGAGGATGCGTCTTTCTACGACACACCAGATAAAAAGAACTGACGAAGTCGAGATAATCCTGTTTCTAAGTCTTCAGGGGCACATGCGTAACTCACGCGAAGAAAACCAGGGCTACCGAAAGCCTCGCCGGCAAGCACGGTAATATGGTGTTGATGGAGCAGGTCCAAGCTTAACGCCAGGGAGTTATTATCATCATAACAACTTGATGATACTAAGTATTCTCTTATATCAAGAAAAAGATAAAAAGCCCCTTCTGGCTCTAAACATTTAACCCCAGGAATATCTGCTAATTTTCTGAGGGCTAAGTTTCTTTTATCTTTAAGACTCTCTATGTCTTTTGCCATCACGCCTTTGCCCTGGTTAATGGCCCAAGTTGCCGCCTTTTCCACAAATAGTGGCAAACACGTTGATGAGTGAGAAATAAGGGTTTTCACTAACTTCGCTACTGGTTGTGGCCCGGCCATATAACCTACCCGCCAACCAGTCATGGCAAAGCTTTTTGAGACGCCATTAATATGACAAAAACGATTTTTGAGCTCTGGCGCATAATCAATCACCGATTGATGAGGAGCAGAATAATTAAAATACTCATAAATTTCATCGCTGATCAGCCAGAAGTCCTTTGACTTCAAGTAGGCAGCTAATTGCATCATCTCTGAAGGTTTTAATACTCCACCGGTGGGGTTGTTCGGAGAGCAAATAATTATCGCCTTAACTTTTGGCGTGACAAATGAATCAATGTACTCTGGATCGTAAGGATTTTGTCCTTGCTGAGGAAAGGTTGGAATCGGCACCAACTGACCTTGGGCACTAGCTATCTGCTGACTATAACTTGTCCAGCAAGGCACATGAGCCAAAACCTCATCACCAGGATTTAATAGGGCATGCATCAAATGATAAAGCACCTGCTTTGCCCCAACACCACAAACAATTTGATCAAGCTCAACTGTGAATTTGTTTTCGCGTGTGAGTTTCTGCTGAACACTCTGACGTAACTCAAGACCTCCGCCAGCTGAACCGTATCTCACCGGATCGTTCTGCAAAGATTTTATGGCTTCCTGAACCACACCTTGAGGTGGCGGGTAATCAGGTTCACCCACAGAAAAGTTCCAGACCTTAACACCTTGGCTCTTGATTTTCCTTGCTGCCGCATTGAGTTCAAGGGTAGCTGATGGTTTGAGGGCTGAAATATGTTGTGATAATGAAGGCATGAAATACCTCAAATAAGTCTTGTTTATCAGGACGGTAAAGAAGATTTTGATGTCCGAGCAAAAGCATCATGGGAATGAAGACTTTCATAGTGATAAACACTCACATCAAAATCTTTAATATTGGCGTCTTGATGGAGAGCTACTGCCACCCTACGGGCCGCGTCCTCTGCAAACATAACATTTTGAGCACTAAGCACGGCAAACCTTTGTTCATCAAGACGTTTGACCGCGGTTTGCGTGGGAGTAGTTAAGGCACCTTCAATCACACCAATCAGACTCTCAAAAGGAAACAAAGAATCGACTAACACCAAATTCACAAATGCCCTTGATCTTTGGCCATGAGGTGTGGCTGCGAGTCCCTTCTCATCAAACCACTGTGCAGCTTCATCTAAACTCACCTGCTCTTTCCCTTGATGATCTGCTAAAAATTTATCGCGGATAAAACGACGAGACAAAGCCGCTGAACAAGGGCAGGTACTCGAATAATCAACCGCAAGATTCACCGATAGATGAAAATCCTGACCCTCA
The DNA here is from genome assembly GCA_026710525.1 of Pseudomonadota bacterium. Lineage (GTDB taxonomy): Bacteria > Bdellovibrionota_B > Oligoflexia > Oligoflexales > Bin106 > Bin106. The sequence continues at coordinate 4,221 of JAPOQT010000323.1, read as the reverse complement.
CTACTCGGAGCCGCTTTAAGACAAGAACTCAAAGTTACAGGATAACTTTTCCAACCCTTAAAATCAGTGATCAAAGCATCTCTGAGGAGTGGTAACTCAAACCTTAGATCTAGAAAAGCTTGATGACATAGACCATCTTGAGACTCAACAAAAGCCTGTAATACTTCGCGAATCACATCCGCCGATAATTCTTTTTCTGATAAAATTTCATGGGCAATAAGATACAACCTCGACATATGAATGCCCCGCGCCTCAGCCTTCACCAAATCAATGGAAATTTTCGCATAGCCTCCCAGTTGCCAACTCTGAGCCGATGTGTTCACAGTGACAGGAATAAACACCTCATCCATGCCCACTTCATCCAAAGGAAATTGGATAGGTGTGATATTTTTAGCGACGTCAGGAATTTCAGAATGACTGTCTTGATTTAGGAACGTCATAAGGACAACTTTCATGTATATGTGTGAGTGTTTTTAACATATACTAACCCCCAGGTGTTGTCGGGCGATGATAACTGATTTCACCAGCTATGCCATCAAAACCTAAGGATAATATGTTAACAAAAAAACCTTAATTCATACTAGAACTCAAAAAATCTTACCAGGAAAATCCATAATGGGCAAACAGACGATTCAAAGTACATGCGATGAGCTCGTGCAATCATTTAAAAAAACGGCTGAAAAGCAAGCACTATACCAACAGATCTTTACTCTTGGTAAAGAATTTCAAGGATTAGAGGATCACCAAAAAGATGCCAAGTTCCTCGTGAAAAACTGCTTGTCACAAGCGTGGCTCATTCCGAGCTACAAGGAAGATAAAGTCTATTTTGCCATGGACTCCGACGCCCTTATTGTGAAAGGAGTCATGTCCCTGCTCCATCGAGTATACCACGATCGTACTCCTGAAGAGATATTATCAGTGGACGTTGATTTTTGGCTGAATTTAGGACTCGTACATCTCCTGTCGATGAACCGTAGAAATGGCACATTAGGCCTCATTAAACAAATTCGTCTTTATGGCGTGACCTATCAAGCCATCCATAAAACAAATCAACCACCCCATCCTCAACCTTTAACCTAAGGAGTCAATTTTGATTCTTACTGACACTGATATTCTGAGAGAAATTGAGCAAGGATCAATTGTCATCGACCCTTTCTCTCGTGGTTGTTTAGGTTCTAATAGTTATGATATCCACCTGGGTAACACCCTAGCTGTTTATACCGAGCCCCATTTAGATGCCAAAATCAACAATCCGATAACAGAGTTCACCATTCCTGACTCTGGGTTTCTGATGCAACCAAACGAACTGTACCTAGGAGTCACTAGTGAGTACACCGAAACCCATAGTCATATTCCTTTTTTAGAAGGAAAATCATCCGTCGGTAGACTAGGTATTGATATCCACGCTACCGCTGGCAAAGGAGATATTGGCTACTGTAATACTTGGACTTTGGAAATCTCTGTGAAGAAACCCGTGAAGGTTTATGCTGGCATGCCCATTGGTCAATTAATCTACTTCACTGCTAGTGGCCCTGTAATCACCCTGTATAAAGACAAACCGTCAGCCAAGTACACCAGCAGGTCAGATCGTCCGGTCAGCTCCAAAATGTACAAGAATTTCTAGCCAACTAGATGATTTCTCGACCGGCAATAAATCCTGATCGTCTACTCTGACAACCACAGTTTCTGTTACCAGAAGACTCAAACATTTGGCCACAACTAATACATTTTCTCACCTTAACAATGATGGGAGATAGCCCAGCCAATTTTCTTGCGTGATTTTTGAGCTCAATTTCTCTTTTAGCAGAAGGTGTGAGTTTTTTAATCGTAGGACCTTCTTCTTCCTCTACCCTCGACGGATAAAGTGCACCATTAACTGCTGCTACTGCCGCTTTCACACCTTTGAATGAGGTCACTGAATAACCACATGCACTCGATGCCCCTCCTCGAAGATTCTTAGCTTTAACAGCTTTATTTTGAGTGATATTCTCTGCTTTCTTAACCTGCTTAACCTTACTCATAACAACTCCTTACCACAATAAATTATGCGACAACAAAAACAACAACAACATTCATCAACATCTGCAAATCAGCACCACTAGGATCATAAACATTAGGAGGTTTGGTCTCACCTCTCTGGTCTCGTGGCATTGTATCATATTTATCACCATTATTCCAATATGAGTTGTCACGGTGGCTAGTGACCATAGCTTGTTTCACCTTAACTCATAAACAAGTAAGTCAATTCCTTGTGAAAATGTTTAACTTATTTTCATAAATTTCCGATGGGAAACTTAAAGTAAGCTAGGTTACGACATCGAAAAAACCAAAAAAGGATTTCCCTTGACTGAATACGCCAAAAAACTAGATAAAATCTCATCCACGTCTCAACCCAAGACTAATAACCTGAAAAACAGTAAAGCGTTCATCGAGGAATTAAAGCTACAATGGATGTCAACCCTTGACGCTATCAGCGATCCCATTGCTATTATTGATAAAAATTATATTATTCGTAAATCAAACAAGGCGATGGCTAAGTTCACATCTCATAAAAATGTGAAAAAAATCATCGGTCAAAAATGTTACAAAGTGTTTGCTGGCCTCGATCAGCCATGTCAAGGCTGCCCTGCTATGGACGTCCTTCATGATGGTCATAATAGGGACTTTACTTTTAATAGGCCATCAGACCAAAAAATCTACGAAATTTCAAGTTTCCCCGTCACAGATCCTGCCACTAAAAAACAAAAAGAACACGATGGGGTGGTGCAAATTTATCGAGACCGCACCTTCCATCATAAGATGCAAGAAAAAATTCGCCAACACGACAAACTCACTTCTCTCGGTATTTTAACCAGTGGCATCGCCCATGAAATCAACAACCCTCTCAGTGGCATCCTCTTGTTTTCTCAGATGCTGTTGAAAGAGATCCCTTCTCATAATGAACATTACTCTGATTTGGTAGAAATCGAAGCAGCAGCTCAGAGATGCAAAGAGATTGTTAATCAAATTTTAGAATTCTCACGTCAGTCCCCACACAATGTTAAGAAAAAATCTGAAGTCTCTCTCAGGGATATCTTACAAACAGCCATGCGCTTTGCGAGAGTTCTCAAAGTATCTAAAGATAGTAGGGTGATATATGATTGGCAAGACGGGGAAGTGATGGTTCTAGGGTGTCGTAATCGTCTCATCCAAGTATTTTTGAATTTGTTTAAAAATGCTTTTCAAGCTATGCCTGATGGTGGTGAACTGTATATTACCCAATGGAAAGAACGTGTTGATGGCAGGTCAATGGTGGTTGTTGAAATTAAAGACACTGGTATTGGCATCCAAAAAGAACAGTTGTCACAAGTATTTGATCCTTTTTTTACCACAAAAAGCCCCAAAGAAGGCACCGGTCTTGGACTCGCCATTTGCTTTGGTATCCTCCAGGAACTCGAAGGACAGATCACGGCTCAATCAACACCTCATAAAGGCGCTGTCTTTAAAGTTAGCCTGCCAAGTGTGGTAAAATTCCGTGGCTTAAGAGAAGTCATACCTCCGAAGAACTAACCACGCCCCTTCATTTATTAAATAAGAGTCTTTCGTTTTTAAATTTTAAGAGCTCTTACCTGGCAAATACAAAAAATAAGTCGTCATTCTCAAAGATAGTACATTTGTCTTGCCGGTACAGCCAGCTTGAAAGTGGCTATCCAGAATACCGTTAGAATAAGCCGAAGAATCTTTTCTTTTTCTCAGTTATGGTAGTCATCTGTTGAATGAGCTCGTCTAGAGCATTAAACAGGGGTTCTTGAGGTGGCATGGCATAAGGGTCGTAGCGACGTAACTCATGGAGGGGCTGACTCTTAAATATTTCAAATAAGTGCTCAGGGGCAATAGCCTCAAGACTATTAACTTGGGTTTTGATCATGGTCAGCATAGCCCTAAGGTAAAGCAACTCTTCACCAATAGAATAGTAGACTTTTTTACCTTTTTTCTTTACCCTATACTGTCGTTCCAATTTGGTGATTGTCGGCCAGTACTCAAATTTCTTTTTTTCATGCCGAAGAAAATCCTTTATCTGAGAGGCCCAGGATTTATCGTAATGGTGCCAAAAACCTTCTTGCCATTCAATGAGCAGAAGACTCACAATATCTGGATTAAGATCTTCTTCGAGAGATGAATTCTTAATTTTTTGAATAGTTGGGTGAAGCTGAGCTCCCTGTTGTATAATTTCTGGCAGTT
>JAPOQT010000322.1 GCA_026710525.1 Pseudomonadota bacterium | reverse complement strand
TAACGAAGTTCCAAGTACCAAAGAGGAACAAACGAGGGCGTGCTAAAGAACTGTTAAGTGGGACTGTCTTTGTCAAATAGATCATAGTTTTATGATTCTCCTGAGGGATAAATATAAGTTCAACAATATCGTATTCACGATTTATACCATCTGCTCACTTATGAGTCAAGGAAGATAAAATTTTGGCACCTTTTATCTTAAGAATATTTCTCTAATTCCGACGAAGGTTACACAGGCAGGTGAAATTTGTCAAGGGTTAGGGTGTTTTTTCTGTGTTTTAAGAATTGAGGCACATATATGAGTACCATAAGAAGTCGCATAGAAGCGATGAAACGTCAGAAGCTGGTGATGAAGAAAGTCGTGAATCTATCTGATTATCGTAGTTTAAAAAAACCGGTGAAAACGAAAAACATTTTGGTAGTTGATGATGATCCAATTATTTTGAGTGCCCTGAAACGAGTCTTAGAAGTGAAAGGTTACCGGGTTGTTGTGGCTCTTGATGGCGTCGAATTATCACACAAGCTCGAAAGCGCTCGCTTTCATATGTTTATTATTGATATTAACTTGCCATGGGTTGATGGCTATGAGCTCTGTAAGCTAATTAAATCTTTCCCCCATTATTGTGATTTGCCACTAATACTGATTTCCTCACTGTCAAAAAAAGAGGATATTGATCGAGGATACCAGTGTGGTTGTGATGAGTATTTAATTAAACCTTTTGATATGAATTATATTGTGGGCACTGTTGAAAAAGCATTATCATCATAGTGGTGAGTAGCGTACCCTTTGAGAGCTGGTAATAGGTCGTATATTACTGACAGTGAGAAAGTCCTAAGTCGATTGCTATGGACATGAGACGCAAAAATAGGTAATCTATTCGTGTACGTTCATGGGTAACCTGTCTGTTTTGGATGTTATTTCTGAGATAATCCCTTAGTCGATAATGTTTAAAAAAGTTCATATGTAAGGTTTGTTATGATAAAACAGTATCTTAAGCTACTGAATCTCTCAACGGCATCTCTGCCTAATTACCTCACATACTCTCGTATTGCCTTGATTCCTATTTATGTCATGCTTGCTCCCTGGGATCTGGTCTTTTTGAACTACTTAGCTGCTTTTATCTTAACAGTGGCTTGTGTGACCGATTTTTTGGATGGGTTTTTAGCTCGATACTGGCGGGTGACATCCAAGTTTGGCGCTTTAATCGATCCACTGTCAGATAAAGCGTTATTTGCCGCAGTTGTTATCGTGTTAGCTACCAGGTACCCTCTGTATATTCCCGTGTTCTGTCTTTTGTTGGTACGAGAATTGGTCATTATGGGACTCAGAGTCCATAGTGCTGAGAATAATCATAGGATTCAAGTGAGCTCTTTTGGTAAAATAAAAACCATTTTCCTCGATGTTGCCTGTATATTTTTAACCATAGGATCGGCTTCTCAAGCTTTTCCATGGGTGGGCACCGGTTTTTTATTGTTGCTGATAGCCACTGTTTTCTCGCTTTACTCGGGGTGGCTATATTTTCGGGAAGTGATCGACCTTGAAGCCGCAGAGAATTGGACTCAAAATCATGATGAAGAACCTTCGTCATCAGCAGCTATATCCTAGCTTAGTGAGGTGACATGAGTGTTCGAGTAACCGACTCGTTAATTATTGGTGGTGGCATTTCAGGACTACTCACAGCCCTGAAGCTGTGCCGTTACCATCAGGTCGCTCTTGTGATGAAATCAACCTTTGAGGAATCAAATTCTTACCAAGCTCAAGGTGGCATTGCGACGGTAATCTCCGAGCAGGATTCTCGGGAAAAACATAAACAAGACACCATTAACGCTGGTGATGGTCTTTGTCATCATGAAGTGGTGAGTTTTGTTGTCGATAGTGGTCCTAAGGCATTGGTCGAGCTCACACAGTTTGGGGTGCCCTTTAGTAAAACTAAATCTGGTGAATATCATCTCACCCAAGAAGGTGGTCATAGTCAAAGGAGGGTGTTGCATGTTAGTGATCAAACAGGAGCAGCCACCATTCAGGTGTTGTACGAGGCGGTTTTGCAAGAGCCTAGGATTCAGGTTTTGGCTAACATGGTCGCCATCGATTTAATTACCACAGATATGGTAGCCCCTTCTTTTTTTGGTAATCGTTGTCTTGGCACTTACGTTCTTGATCGTGAAACTAACAAAATTTCCATCATCAAAGCGGCTCGCACCATTCTTTGTACAGGAGGGCATGGTCGCATTTACCAGTACTCATCCAATCCACCATCAGCCACAGGAGATGGTGTCGCTATGGCTTCTCGTGCTGGCGCTAGGATAGCTAACCTTGAGTTTATCCAGTTTCATCCAACCTGTCTTTATCATCCGTTGAAAAAAGATTTTCTTATTTCCGAAGCCTTGCGTGGAGAAGGGGCAAAGATTGTCAATCAGAAAGGCCAGGAATTTATTAGCCAAAGTGAGCCCAGGGGCTCCATGGGACTCCGTCACGTATTAGCCCGCTTAATTGATCAGGAATTAAAAAATTCTGGAGATAGTTTTGTTTATCTCGATGTCTCTGACATCCATGAATCAAAATGGCAAAGTCATTTTGTTAAAATAGCTGATGTTCTTTTAGAACTTGGTATTGACCCAAGGGCTGGTGATCCTATTCCCGTGGTACCGTGTGCTCATTACAGCTGTGGCGGTGTTGTTGTTGATCATCATGGTTGTTCTTCGATTACCGGCTTATATGCTGTTGGTGAGGTGTCCTGTACAGG
>JAPOQT010000321.1 GCA_026710525.1 Pseudomonadota bacterium | reverse complement strand
TAGTTCAAGTAAGTCACAGCCTTGGTTGCTATAGCCTGTGCTCTATTATCTCACAGTTCATCACAAATCGTGACTGAATAATCAAGGTGGGCCTTAACGGTGAGTGGGGGCCTGATGCCTATGATCTAATTCTGTTAGCACTTCACTCCACGAAATTTCTTTCATAGCAAGGACAACCATTAAATGATACATGAGATCAGCCACCTCTTTCGTCAACCTGTCGCCCGATTCTGATGTGGCAGCTATCACTGTTTCAACCGATTCTTCGCCCAGTTTTTGTACTGTGGCTAATAATCCTTTTGCCATTAGGGACTTAGTATAACTTGTTTTGCCCGTATCTATGGCTACAGGTGACTCAGTCTCAAGCTCTGTTAATCTTGACTTTATCAGATCTTCAAGCCGAAAGAGCAGGGAGAATAAACCATCATTCGACCACTGATGATGACTTTTAAAGCCACGAAAAAAACAAGATTCTTTACCTAAATGACATGTTGGCCCGAGAGGAATAGCTCGAACCACCAAAGCATCATGATCACAGTCGGTAACACAAGAAATAAACTTAAGCTTATGACCTGACACCTCCCCTTTTTGCCAGTTTTTTTGTTGAGAACGAGAATAAAAACAAACCCAACCTTCATCTATTGTTTTTTGGAGTGACTCTTGGTTCATATAACCAAGCATCAAAATAATGCCTAACTGATCATGTTGAATAACACACGGAATCAGACCATCCCCCTTCTGAAAATCAAGATTCTGAATCCACTCACTGTTAGGTTGCTTGTCAACATCTTCTCTGGTCATTGGTACCCACCTCTACATATGATGATTATCTCGAAATCCACGACAACACTGATCTATTCATATCAAACACGTCTGCCTAGTTTTGATTTTAGTATGACGCTTATTCGGTGACGACCCATGATGCCATTCCTTACACCCATAATCGCCTGAGACCCTATCATACCCTAGTGTAACACCCAAACACTCGTTTTTCGGATAGCTGCCATTTAATGGTCCACAGGACGAATAGCTATGTTCTTTGCTATTAGCATCTCTTTAAGCTGAGCTATTTGACATGTTTTTTGATGAAAAACACTGGCTGCCAAGGCACCATCAACATTCACCTGAGAAAATAGCTGAATAAAGTCTTCATAAGAACCTGCGCCACCAGAAGCAATTAAAGGCAGACGAGATATGGCCCGGGCAGCTGTGAGCTGGGCAATATCATAGCCTGTTTTCTGACCATCAGAGTTCATACAGTTGAGAACAATTTCTCCCGCCCCCAGGGACTCGAGCTCACTGATCCACTGAAGGGTTTTTCTTCTGGTTTGGCTGGCTGTTTTCTCTGAGCCTGTTGCTTGCCATACCCAGTACTGTCCGTGGTCATCTCGCATCGAATCAACACCAACCACCACACACTGACGACCGAATAAATCAGCAATCTTACCAATGAGATCTGGATTATGCAGAGCTGGTGTATTAATTGATACTTTATCAGCACCTGACCTAAGAATATTTTGTGCACTCTTAACATCTCGAATACCACCAGCAACACAAAAAGGAATCGATAACTTTGCTGCCACTTTCTCAACCCATTGGGTGCTCACTGTGCGGTTTTCAGCACTAGCAGTGATGTCATAAAAAACAAGTTCATCGGCTCCGGCCGCAGAATAATATTCGGCTAGGGTAAGAATATCACCAATGACTCGGTGTTGCTTAAACCCTATTCCCTTAACAACAACACCATCTCGAACATCTAAACAAGGAATAATCCTTTTTGCTAACACCCGATGATCTCCCTAATACTGAGTTTCCCTTGATAAAGAGATTTCCCAACAATACAACCGTAAGCACCTAAGCTGCGAGCGCTTGCAATATCTTTTTGGTCGCACACACCACCAGAAACCAGAAATTTAACACTAGGATATTGTGTTTGAATATACTGATACAACCCGTGACTTATTCCTGTCAGGGTGCCATCTCTGGCAATATCAGTAACCAGAAATACTAACTCAGAATAAACCGCAAAATCCTTTAGCAGATCATCCAGAAGAACGTCGGTTTTTTGTTGCCAACCACTGATTTTAACCTGCCAAGGTTCACCTTGATCTGTAGACTTCATAACATCACAAGCTAAGGTGATTTTGTTGGCTGAATAAGTGGCGATTAATTGATGGACAAGTTCAGGATGAGTAACAGCCAGGGAGCCGATGACAACACGATCAGCACCTAAGGATAATAACTCGGCCAGCTGCGCCGCCGAACGCACGCCACCAGCCACCTGAATTTTCATGGTGTATTGGGATAAGATATCACTCATCAAAGGTATGTCCTGCTTGTCTCCGCGAGCAGCACAAAGATCGACGAGATGCACCCGCTCAACACCAGCTTTTTGCCAAGCAGTTAGGGGGTCGTGGGGGTTTTGATAGTAAACGGTTTTTTGCTGGAAATCCCCTTTATATAATCGGACAACCTCACCAGCAAAAAGATCCATAGCTGGGTAAATCAGCATAACTTTAAAAACTCCTGTAACATCTGTGATCCTATCTGCGCACTTTTTTCTGGATGAAACTGAGTGCCGTAAAAGTTACGACAACACACAAGAGCTGGAATTTTAACACCATAATCAACATAGAATATGACTTCATTTCCTCCTACAGGAGCGCCGTAACTATGAACGAAGTAAACGTAAGTCGAGTCAAACTGCTTAAATGGTCTAATATTCCCTTGAAAATGATGATTTTGCTCAAGCTGATTCCAGCCACTGTGAGGTAACGAGAGATGATTAGGAACCGCTAATTTTTTAACAGAACCAGGAAAAATAGCCAGACATGAGACGGGAGAGTGCTCTAATGACTCTGCTCCTTGTAGGCCCTTTGTTTCCCATGAAAACTCATACATGATTTGCATACCAACACAAATACCAAGCACAGGCACGGTTAACTTGGTAATAGCTTCGGTGAGTCCGTGGTTATTTAAAGCCCTCATTGCCTGGTGAGCAGAACCAACTCCCACCAGAATCACATGGCTTGCGCCTGTTAAGGATTCGCCAGAGCGAGCAAAATAATAATCTCGGTCCTTATGGTAGCCGAGCCGAAACAGGGCATGTTCTAAGGAACCAACATTTGATCCCACAACATCGATAAGCGCAATCATAGTTGTCCTTTACTCGATGGTAAGCCATCACTTTTGTCATGTGTTAAATCCAAGGGAGCTACCTTTTGCCGCTGAGTAGCCATAGCTAAAGAGCGTGCAAAGGATTTAAACAAGGCTTCCACCATATGATGACTGTTAGTTCCGGTGACAGTCATATGTAAATTACATAGTAAAGTTGTTGTGAGAGAACGAAAAAAGTGTTCAAACATTTGGACATCGATGTGGGCAACGTAACCTTGTTTAATAAGATCGTTACCTTGAAAAACAAAGTACGGTCTCCCTGAGAGATCCAGTAACACATGAGCCGCTGCTTCATCCATGGGGACAAAAAAACCATAACGATGAATATAAAACTTATCGCCGAGGGCTTGCCGTAGTCCTTCACCAAGAGCCAAGGCCGTGTCTTCAATCAAATGATGATGATCCACCTGAATATCACCCTGTGCTCGTAGCTGGAGACCAATTTTACCATGGGTCACAATTTGCTCAAGCATATGGTCGAAAAAAGGAATGCCAGTAGCAATTTTGCTCCCCCTAGTGCCATCAAGATTAACCATCAGCTCAATATCTGTCTCCTTAGTCACCCGGTGAACCCTAGCCGTCCTCGGCTTATGAATCAAATAATCTACCAACTGAGGCCAAGAGTAATGGGGCACATCTTCAGGACTTTTATGACTCTTAATACAGCAACCCTCAATCTTCATATGACGAGCTAATGCTAAATCTGAGGCGCGATCACCAATAACATAACTATGTTGCCAATCAATGGTTGGATCCTTTAAGTAAGAGGTAACCAGTAGCAAATGTGGTTTACGACAATGACAACCCTCTTCTTCCTTATGAGGACAAATCAGAATATCATCAAACACAATGCCTTGGGAGCGAAAAATAGCCAAGAGTTTATCTTGAACTTGATGAAACTTTGCTTGGGG
>JAPOQT010000320.1 GCA_026710525.1 Pseudomonadota bacterium | reverse complement strand
GAAAGGACCTACGGTGGAAAACAACCAACACAACCAAAACAACTAACAAAAATAGTGTCATCTTTTTTCCTAATAACAATTATTAACCCCATGACAGGGGTGAAAAGAGTTATATTGTTGTGTCCTCGCCATTATTTTTATCCTGGAACATACTAGAGTCCCAAGCAGAGAAACGACTTGATCGTTTTTTATCAGCTCAGCTAAACATATCCAGAAAAAAGGTGAAACAACTTATCCACCATGGCGCCGTCAGACACAATAGTCATATTGAACGCGCTGGATCAACTGTGACAACGGCTGGTGATCATCTACAAGTCTATCGCCCCCTCCTTGAATATCATCAGTCCATGGTCAAAGATCAAAGTCCTGTGGCGGGTAATATCCCTGTTCTCTATGAAGATTCTCATATTTTGGTCATTGCCAAACCCTCTGGTTTGCTCTCATGCCCCGTTGCTGCTGACGATATCCACACCCTATCACTACTCTCACAGTATGAAGGACTTTTTCTATGTCACCGTCTTGATAAAGACACCTCTGGCGCCATGATTTTTGCTAAAGAAAAACTTTGTTTCCTCAAACTTAAGCACCTGTTTAGCCAACACAAAATCACCAAAAAATACTTGGCTCTCGTCAGTCCAGTGCCAAAAAAACTCAGCCTGAAAAAAAAGATCACCATTGATCATGCTCTGACCACCCAGGTGAATTCTTTTGGTAAAATTCAAGCACAGTCTCAAAACAGTGTGAAACAAGCAAAGTCTCTCGGCCCTATGCGACGTGCTATTACCCACATAACACTGACTAAGTATTTGACTCCTAAGGTGGCCCTACTTGAGTGTGAGCCAATCACCGGCAGAACCCATCAAATTCGGGTTCACCTTGAAATACTAGGCACTTCAGTGCTTGGTGATAAGCTTTATGGTTCAGGACAGTGGCAAATGTTAGCTCAAAACTACCGCGAGCTATTTCGTTATGGTCATATGCTTCATTCTGCCGCCCTAATCTGTGCTCACCCCATGAACAAGGAGCGTGAGCTCATGGTACATGCGCCACTGCCAAATTACTGGCAAGCTATTTTAGACCCAGGAAATCGAGGGTACTAGTCACCATTTTGCTTTGTGGAACAAAGATTACTGCCCATAAAAAAACGGTTAATCTTTTAATATAACTAAAAAAAACATATCACCTTGAGATTTTATACCAGTAGATCGATGAGTGGATAAGTGTGTTTTTCAGTCGTTAACTTTATCCCAGTCATTCTACTTGATATGAAAGCCAAGAAAAATTGTTTAAAAAAAACTTACTGAAATCTTGGTTATACCCTACTTGGAGTTCTATTATGCTTTGTCTAACATCCTTTGCCTGGATAGGACCGGCACAACTCCTAACGAGCTGTGAGCTGCCTAATCGCAACCTTCCATTAGGACCGGATGATAATAATAACTCAGCTGACTATCGAGAGTATCAAAAGACAACTGTGGCATCTTTACGCAGTGAGGAGGCTAATATCGAAGAATTAACCGTGTCGCATCAAGCTAAAACAATCCTAACCACGGACTTAACAGGTAACGAGGAAGATCAAGAAAGTTCAGAGGTGTACCTAGGTATTCCCACGACGATCACGTTACAATTATCACATCCATCAGAGCGTTGGTGGATTAAAAGCTATTATATTGGTGGTGGCCGCAATAGAGATAATAACTCTCATACCCTTGATGATGGCGATGATGGCAAACTTATTATCAGAGGTCATACTTTTACCAAAAAGACAAACCTCATATTTCTCACCATTAGAAACCGCACTCAGTGTGATAAATGGGGATTATCAAAAGATCAATGTATTGGTAAACATTCACTGAGGGGTGTGGGTAAAAGCCTTGAAACCTATGTCATCGAAACAATTGATGCCAAGTCTCAACAGGATATTGCCTTAGAAGCCCCGGTAGAGCCAGCACCTAAGGAACCAAAAATCGTTTCACAAGAAGAATATGATAAATGGTAGGATTTCTTGCAGGAGCTATGCCATGATATTGATAAAAGTGATTTTATTTTAAGCTTAACTTTTGAAGATCGTTTAATGGGAGCTATACCTGATATTTTTGATGCTGTAAAGAATTTTAATCGGAAAAATATCGATTTAGCTCTGATCAACACGGGAAAGGGAGTCTCGACTTTGACCACGGAAAAAACAGAGGACATAAGAAACACGGAAGATGGTATCAAGAAAATAAAAGAGAAATGCTTAAATACCCAGCAACAATATATGACCGAGAACTATCAAGTCGAAACTACTGCTCATGAATCCTAGATTTTCATGATTAAAAGATCTTTAACCGATAATAAGGATATACTTTATGCAAAATTATCACAGACTAAAAACTTGGCTATTTTGCTCTTTATGTTTATCATTTGTTACTTGTACTCCCGCTCCAGCGACATTTGATGATGGCAGAGTGCAACCCACCGAACCTGGTGAATCTAACGCTGAAGTCTCTGCTCTTCAAACTCAGATAAATGGCATGAATCAAGCACTCAAAACATTCAGTGATTTACTCAAAGAGCGTGAAAATGAACTGGATGCGGTTGAATGCGTTACACAAGAGTATAGAGATGGTTTCGGTGGTGATCTCACAACATGTACCCAAGAAAGTCTTGATAACAAAATTAAAAGTTTAAAAACACAACTCACAGCAATATGTGATATAAACCCAAACTATAAAATCCAAGAATTTAATATCGCTGAAGCTTTACTACCTGCTGTATCTTCATTAATAAACGGTGATGGCCTAAATCTAGATTATTTGGGGGAATACTCTGGTGCACGACAACAATCTATAAGTGAGTATAATCAACGGCAATCCGAGAACGCGAGAGAGGAATTGCAGTGTAGACAAAATGCCTCTCAATGGCTGATTGCGAGTCAAGAAAAAATGGCAAGTGAATATCGCACAGTTTGCTATGAGGTATTTAAAAAACCTGTTTGCGAAGAAAATGACGATGGTGATGAGGATCCAGGCGATGAAAACTTATGATAATAAAGGGTAATGGCATTTTATTCTTTAGAAATGACTGTCATTGATCGATAAGGGTGCACCAACTGTTTTTCAACTAGGGTAAACTAATATGATTAAAGAAGTGTTCATGGCAACCAGGGTAGATAGATTACCACTACTTCAACGGATCATTGCCACTACCATCATATCTCTATTTTTCATATCTTTGGTCAGTGGTTGTTTGAAAGACCCTGAAACCACTCCAACACCTGACGATGATGAAGTTAGACTTGATCCGAGCATTACTCAACCAACATACAACCCTACAGCGCTTCCTGCCCCATCACCACAGCAATATTCTGCTACTAACATGCCAGAATGTTTGACTACTGAACAGAGGGCTGCATTTGGCGGCGAAGTCAGCAAATGCATCGATCAATTATCTGGTGCCCTCGAAGCTCAAATAACGAAGCTCTTAGAACAGTGTGAATCTAATGATAATTTTTCAGTACCCCCCCTTGATTTAAAGTCGGTTCTTATCGGTGGGCTCGCTAGTGGCGTGGCAAGAACTGGTGATCCTGAACGTGATAGGCAAATGCTATTAAATAGTCTCACAAGTCAATTAAACAAACAACTAGAGGAAAAACGACAAAGTGACATCGATGCCAATCAGGCAAGATATAACGACAGTGTGGCAACGAGGGCATGTAAAGAAAAAGACAGGGGGGTGATACTCCAAAAACTCACTGAGAATACGTCAAGTGCTTCAAAGGAATGCACGGAAATTTTCTTGATTAAAATTTGCAAAGAAGATTCCACAAATAATAATGAAAACCCCTGAAGATGATAGTGGTGATGGATCGAAATAATCTATGACACCATTGCTTTTTGACGGCTATTTTGGTCATAAAAAAGACATCAGTTTCTCAATACTATGAAGCATAGTTAAGTGGCTTTAAGTCGCCACTCTAAAGCTCATTTCAGCTTTCTTTTAACCATTCACGCCACTACCCTAAATGGTCATGGTAATGGGCCATACCTGGTCATGGCAAAAATAGCGATGAAATAGCTCTTAAATTTCGCTACATCGACTTAAGTTTTTTACTATCTCTTGTTTAAATTATTTAATTTTAAAGGGAGTTTAATGGTGAATGTTTTGCGGGATGACAGACAAAATTAGTACAGCGGGAGTTTTTATTGACAGAATGTTGTATGCGCCGCGTTAAAAGCGGCTATTGTTCCATATATGAGATTGTTGTGTTCATCTGGCTTGATAGATGCTGCCTTAGCCCTAAGATTAGCAACGAACTTTTTTATGCCAGCATTCTTATGACTTGCACAAAGATCATACCCCTGAAAGGGCGGTGTCTCTGAGCTAGGGTTAAAAATCTTATCGTAGCCTTCGCTACTATCAGGCACTGTGAGTAGGCAGTACTTATTATTAGGATAGCTTTCGGGAGCACTAACCTTTTTTAAAGCGTCTGTAATACTTTCTCGTCGTTTACAATATTTTTGTGATCGCTCGGACTTCACTCCGCCCCCCTCGCATGAATTTTGATAAGACCCTTGATAAAAAGTAGAAATACCTTGAATGCTATCCAAAGCCACATTAGTAGTTGTGTTCTCAATAATTTGCCGACGAACAGCTTCAATAGCAGCTATAACGGCAAACCTCGTCTCTATGACATCACAAATCATCTTTTCAAGGGCGATAGCCGTCTTATCAGCAACAGAGTCGGTAAGACTAGGAGGCTTATCATATATACCAATACATGGTGCCCGTATGTCAGCCATAGAAGAACCGTACTTTGCAGCAGCTTCTCGAGCAGCCTGTATAGCACGATTCCGAGCTTCCGTATCAGGAGCAGAAGCAGCAGCATCACGAGCAGCGCTAATCACAGCTTGCGCGAGAGCTTTTACATCATCTTTATCTTTCTCAATAACAGTTGGTTTCTTTGTTACTGATTGATCACTTGTTTGCTCAAGTATTAAGGGTTTGTCGCTCGGGCTCGTAAACGGAATTGATATATTACAGATCCCATTGTCAGCCTCCTGCCAGCATTGAATTCTTGCCTTTGCACCGGATTCTGGATATGACAGTTTACATGTTAAATCACCTGGTAGCGCCTCACTCTCTTGAGGTCTGATTAAGTCAAAGTTCTCTCTTTTTTCAGGAAGAACACGCCAAATTTCTATGTTGGCTTCTACGTGCTGGAAGTTCGTATGGTGAAAAAAACTGTCACCATAACCTGGGAACCATTCTTTAGAGGCTCCTATTTTGATCGGACCTCTATTACCATTGTGTAAATCGTGGCGATAGTATGCTGAAGCGTCATCACATTTGGTATTAATGACTCGTAAGGAAGCCACATAAGGAAAGACTATATTGGCGTCCGTGTTAGCATTAACAATCTTGCCGTGGGGGGGGGGGGGGGGGGGAAAAAATTTTGCCCTTTTTAAACAAAAGATCATAAAAAATGTTGTGGGTTTTTTTTTTTTTCCCTATTTTTTTGACT
>JAPOQT010000319.1 GCA_026710525.1 Pseudomonadota bacterium | reverse complement strand
TGGTCTTACCTCTGTATTACCTAACTTCGTTTTTGTTTGACCTTGAAATTCCGGATCTTTGACCTTAACACATAACACACAGTACAAACCTTCTCGAATATCATCGCCAACAAGAGACACTTTAAGTGACTTAAACATCCCAGAAGCCTCACCAAAAGATTGTACTACCCTGGTGAGGGATGATTTAAGGCCGGTCACATGAGTGCCGCCTTCTTGGGTGCGAATATTGTTAACATAACTAAAAATATTCTCTTGATATGAGTCGGTCCATTGCATAGCACATTCAACCATAGCTATGGTTTTATCAGAGCTGTCTTTTTGCTCTTTGACAAAGTGAATAACTTTGTCGCCCATAACCGCGCGGCCTTTGGTTAAAAAATCGACATAAGAAACGAGACCACCCGAAAAACAAAAGGTTTCTTTTTTGGCAACAGCTTGTCTTTCATCACTCACCTGAATGGTTAGGCCTTTATTCAAAAAAGCTAGCTCTCGAAACCTGTTTCTTAACACCTCATACTGGTAGTTCAGATCCTCAAAAATGTTGGCATCTGGACGAAATGATACTTTTGTTCCCACACTATTTGAGTCACCAATCTTTTTTACCGGCTCATCTGGAATACCAATGTGATATGACTGGTAGTAGACATGACCATGTCGGTGTACTTCAACTTTGCACCACTCTGACAAGGCATTAACCACAGCACAGCCAACACCATGAAGACCACCAGAAAAAGAAAATACATTATCATTGAATTTACCTCCCGCGTGAAGCTGGGTCATCACAACTTCAAGGGCTGATTTTTTTGCCACCGGATGCTCCTTCACAGGAATACCACGTCCGTTGTCGGTGACTTCAATATGACCCTCTGGATGAATGGTGACCGTGATGGTGGTACAATAGCCACCCATCGCCTCATCCACAGCGTTATCAACCACTTCATAAATAAGGTGATGCACCCCTTCAATGGATGTGGTGCTGATATACATCCCAGGACGCTTTCTTACCGCCTCGAGACCTTCTAAAATTTTAATATCCGAGGCCGTGTATGCCTGCTCTTTCGCCATTACCAAAACTCATAAGTATATTGATAGATTTTTACAGTAATAAAAAATTGTCTATCACTGCTCCTGTGGATCACAATATGGAAGGTTGGGGGTTATCCATCCTTACAGAAAGGTATTTGCACTATAAAACTTTTTTACTAAAAATACCACCCTAATCTTCAGAAATAGGTGCCATAATATGTCTAGCAAGACAATCACCAGGTTCATTTGTGCCGTAAAGTACAAGGGGAGCACCCTTACCACCAAAACTTATGGATATATGCGTACTCATAATATGACCAAGTATTGTCGTAAGAAGTTCACCATTAAGACCAAATGTCATCGGTTTTCTTTGGTAATCAATGGGCGCTGTCTCTCGACCGTCGGATGTGTCGTGTGCTGATAAAGTAAAGATCCCTTCCTCAAAATGAAAGCTCAAGATTTTAGTTTGATCTGCTGATAGCATCACCCTTTTTATCATCCCAATCATCATTTCACGATCGATGATAATTGGTTCAAATATTTTTGTTGGCATAAGGCCTGTGTAATCCGGGTATGATGCATGTGTCGTTCTCACATACACATCATATCCTTCGGTCTTAACATGACACACTGTTCTATCTTTTGAGAGGGAAAACTGGATCTTTGATGCCCCCTGTTCACACACTTTAGCAATAGCTGTTAAGGCTTTCCTCGAAAAGCACACCCCTTCAGTTAAAACATTCTCTGGCAATTCACAATGAATATCCGAATATGACAGTTTTATCGTATCAGTGGCAACAAGACGGAGTACTCTCGGACTTGGTTGATGAAGAAAACCAAGATCAGCAAACCTGTATGTCAGATCTGGCAGTAAGCTAAATAATAATTGAGATATCATGTACAACACTTGTGCTGATTGCAGATCAAAAGTATCAGAGTCAATTAAGGGTTGTTCTGGAATCCAGACATACTCTGTGATAATAGGTATTTTCATCACAAAGTGGGTTTTTTCTTGGGTACGAATCACCAAAAAACGTCCTTCTAGGGATAGTCCTACTTCGCCGTCAGGCAGTTGACGGATCATATCCATAAAAAGTTTCGCTAGCACATGACACTCACCATTACCTTGAACATCACAAGCATGTTCACTATAAATATCGAGGGATGAGTCTGTTGAGGCGATCGTAACTTTACTTTGATCATCTTCATTTTCGCCCTTACTTGCTTTAAGAGACACAAAAGCCATTTTTTTATCAGCCACGGCAAAATGAATTCTTTGCACAGCAACATTGAGCTTGTTTGATGAAATAATGAGTCGCAAGTAGGAAGTTCTCCCAGCAGTTATACATGATATATTTATATACTAGTTGTTGTTGTTGAGCTAGCGAAATTCTGTGGATAATAAAAAAGACAATGTTATATTAGTTAGTTATCAAGTTTTTACTGTGCATAACCCTGTGGATGTTTGTGGGTATAAGGTGTGGACAACTTAAAAAAACTATGGATAACTTTGTTAAGTGGGCAATTATTTCCCCAGAAAAACAACACTTACCCACATATTACCTGTTCTAGGTGTGGATAAAAATTGCCTACCGAACAACCATACCATAACTCCCGAGCATAGCTAGGCTTTTACCTGTGATACACCGTCAAAAAATAGCTGATATCCAGGGTGGATTACATGTCGTTAAAAAGAGCCATTTATTTGGCACCGATGGCATCCGTGGTCCTTATGGCAAATACCCGATAGTTGAATCACTTGCCTACGTTTTAGGCCAGAAACTATATAAGTACTTTACGAAGCCTTCAGAGCAATCATCTGGTAACAAAAAGATACCAGGGACGTTGTTAACTTGTCGTGACTCGAGATACTCTTCGGTTAGTCTCGAACAAGCCCTCCATCAGGGTGTGAAAGACGTTGGTGGTATTCCGGTGTCAATGTCGGTAGCGCCAACACCAGCGTGTTTGTTTGAATTAAAAAAAATGGACGTTTTATGTGGTGTGGTGATTTCAGCTTCCCATAACCCGTATACAGACAATGGCTTTAAGATATTTAATAGTGATGGACAAAAACTCACAGATGAGCAAGAGAACAACCTTGCTCGTGAGTTAACGGAAGACACTAGCTGTATGTCAAAAGAACGAAACTTTTCTCAGCCACTTGTTACCCAAGCCCCTGAGAACTATTATCGTTATCTTAAAGAGCATCTGGATAGAATAATCGCTTGTCACAGTGGAGTAAAAAAAACGGTCACCGTTGTTATTGTCTCAGCTCATGGTGCTTGCTCACAAATAGCAAAGCGTTTGTTTACTGATTCAAAAACATTTCGGTTTCATGTGATTAATGCCTCACCAAATGGTAAGAATATTAATTTAGGTGTGGGAGCAACTTCGCCAAATTCACTCCAAACGAAGGTAAAGGAATTACGGGCAGATGTCGGTATTGCCTATGACGGAGATGGCGACAGGATTCTGCTGTGTTCTCGTGAAGGAGAGATCATTAATGGTGACGTGCTCCTTGGGTTGCTAGCTATTTGGTTACACAAAACAGGTAGTCATGATGGCAGAAGGTTTGCGACTACGATTGTCGCAAACGGCGGTCTAAGTAAAGTGTTGGCGGCGCGCGGTATTAAAACTTATCACTCACTAGTTGGTGATAGGGAACTCGCAGAGTTAATGGAAAAACAGGATGTGTATTTCGGTGGCGAGCCATCCGGACATTTAATTTTTCGAGATCATTTATTATGTGGTGATGGTTTGTATGCCACCTTAAAAATCCTTGAGTTTACCCTAACTAGCTTATTACATGAGCCTAGTTGTCACTGGTCAGAGTTAATAAAAATGGTTCCCCTAAGGTCGTCACACATGATTTCAAAAGAGGTTCTCGAGAAGGTACCTCTTAGTGAAATGAAGGAATTAGCTACTATACTACTGGAGGTGGACAAGGGTTTGAAGCAATCATCACCCGATGGCGAAGGTCGTGTATTATGGCGATATTCAGGGACAGAAAAAAAGTTAAGAATTTTAGTCGAAGGTCACCAAAAAAGCGAAGTGATTCAGGTAGCTAATATGCTGATGGCAAAAAGTCTTGAGTCAATAGCTCAGTATTGTAAGATAGTTCGTTAGTTTGATAGTGGCAATACACACGCACCCTTAGCTCAGTTGGATAGAGCATCTGACTACGAATCAGAAGGTCGGGCGTTCGAATCGCTCAGGGTGCGCCACTTTTTCTTGGGTATTAAAAACCATGCCAGAGCTTCCTGAGGTGGAGACACTAGCCAAAGGTCTTCAGAGCATTGTCGGCTATAAGATAGTAAGAATTCATTTTTTTAGATCAAAACTAAGAGAGAACATTCCGACCGAAAAAATTTCAAAGCTGGTCACGGGAAAAAGGGTGGTAGCTGTTAGTAGAAGAGGTAAGTATTTATTATTTACCGTGTCTGATGGCGGTAAAGAAACAACTAACGTAACCTTAATAAGTCATCTCGGAATGAGCGGTGTTTTTTGCTTGTTGCGACAAAATAAGGACAGTCAAAAGGACTTCCAGAGTCATACTCACTTTTACATAAAGCTAAACAAAGGCGATCATAGCTTAACTTGTGCTTACTCAGATCCAAGGCGCTTTGGTCGGTTGTCGTTTATGGAGGGCTCTGACAACAGTTTGGAAAACCATCGATTTTTAAAAGGGTTAGGCATAGAACCCCTCGAGGTGTCAGCTGAGGTCCTTGCGAGTCACATGGCAGCAAAGGCAAAATCAAAGAGGGCTCATATTAAGGGTTTTTTGCTTAACCAGGGTGTGGTAGCTGGTATTGGTAATATCTATGCAAGCGAATCGTTATATGTTTCAGGTATTATGCCAAATCGAGTGGTGAGCACCCTCAAAACAGGAGAGTGGCAAAGGCTTGCCCTAGGGATTCAAAGTGTTTTGCAGAAAGCAATAGAACTTGGTGGTAGCACCTTAAAGGATTTTCATCACCTTGATGGTCAGCAAGGATATTTTTCACTAAATGCCCAGGTATACATGCGTGATGGTCAAGCATGTGAGATTTGCGGTGGTACTGTTAAAAAAAGCTATCAGCAAAACAGGAGCACTTACTACTGCGTCACCTGTCAGCATTAGACAAGTATGATTAGAGTTAGTATGTGAATTAACACTTACAGGAACCGAAGTTTTTGGCGAAGCAAAATGAAGGTTACTTGACTATCAGCACGAGCTTATGATTCAAAAGCGAACATCATACACGAGAATGTGTTGCGTATCTCATTGTTCTAGAACCTGCATATGGTTACTCCATAATTCATCTTGTGAATCTGGCAGCATAGAGATCCCCTGTTTTTAAGCATCTTTTTTCAGAGCGTAAGCAACGAAAGATTGTCATTCATAACTAACTGATAAGATAGTTTCTTTCTAAAAAATTATCAGCCAACATAGTAACACCGACAAGGGGTTATAAACACAGCTATTGTATCGTCTCGACTAAAAAATTAACTTGTTATCTGAGAGCTTCCATGGCTATACTAAGTGATACAAAGACAAGTCTCTCCCCCCCCCCCCATCTTTTCATGAAAAAATAAATCTTTATTATTATAGTGGTTTCTTTTCACTAACAGAGTTTATCACTCATGTCAGTACTATCCCGGGTGTCACCCAAGCTCTGTCAGGACCAAAGGTAACTTTTTTTAAGGAGATGATCCAAATGCCTTTCGAGTAAGTTATCTCAATACTTCATTAACGACCACTTCCTGGGAAGCGGCATAAAACAAAACATTTGTTATCACTGGATACATGTCTCAACTAGTCAGTAAATTTAAACTCTTTCGGAGGAACATCATGAGGTTCTTATTAAGTCGTATGACACTTTATTATTATGCTATGATCAGTTTTAGCATTCTCTTGGCTACCAGTTGTATGCGCCCAAGTGATAGCTCAGATCTAGGTCAACTATCTACCTATGGTGGCAAAGAGTACCAAAAATTTCAAGACCTCCCTCCCTACTTTGTTGAATTGGGGACAGTTAAGCCGTCTATTCGATCTGCTGATTCAAAATTTCATGGTCATTGTTCTGCCGCACACATTGGCGATGGTTATATTTTAACAGCTGCCCAATGTTTGGATAATTTCTTATGTAGTGAACAGAAAGGTATGCTTGAAAGTCTCGCTCTTCGCTATATCAGTAAAACGGAGTCTGGGTTACTACAAGAACAGACTGTGGGCCATGATAAGATCCAATCTGTAGCGATGCATAAGGATTTCTTTTTTCATTTTGGCCAACCAAATCCAAAGTTTTCTGCTGGATTTGTTAGATTTCTTCGTCCTTACGCATTGACTCATGATATTGCTTTAATCAAAGTTAATGTTGATCCTGCGACACCATTTGCCGGCCAGGCAAGTCTTCCGAAAAAACAAGAACGGGATTTCTATAGCTCTCAACGTGTGACAGGTACTTTACATCTACATGGCGCTGGTAAAGAATACTCCCCCGAATATCTTGAATATCTAGAGCAGCAGAAACAGCGGGAAATAGAAATGTGGCCTGAATACCAAAAATTTCGGACAGAACAAACGAAGCTAAAGGAGAAAATGAGAACAACAACGAGCGCACCTGAGAGGGCGGCGCTTGTAGTGCTTATGGCAGCTAATCGCGATATTTTCGGCAATACAGCTAATCCGTATGATGGGTTTCAAAAAAAGTATAAGGTTGGCAAATACGCCCCTCCATTTGAAGGCAAGAAACGCCCCACATCATACTTTGGTGGATCTGTACAAGTTGTGTCACAAAACTCCGAAATTCTAAGGGGCTTTGAAAGGGCGCTTAGAGAGTTTGAAGAGCGACATACAGATTATTTTAGTAGATCCTTTAACTGGGATTGGTGGCAGCATGCCTCTCAAAACGGTCACTGGTCTGATTGGCTAGAATCAGGAGGAACAAAGTCGTACGTAACAGAGAGATTTACCGAGAACTCATACAAATTCACCTGTTATAAAACGAAAGAAATTTCTCCTCAAACCTTTATGTTGTCTGTGGATGATAGTGACGATAGTACAACCACGCAACAAGATAAATTTTCATATCTTAGTGCGCCAGTAGAGGTATACAGCAATTATTTATCTGAACTAGAGGAACTGGGTTTATCAAGCCCATCAGATGAGTTAATAAATAAATATAGCGCAAAAATGGCAAAGGCGATAGTTGGCCTTGAGCCAAAGCGTATTCATAGAGCTAGAGACTGGCTAATTACGGCTACATCGGGACCAGAGGATGATCCAGACAGGGTAAAAAAAATATGTGGCGGTGATGCCGGCGGCGCCCTTGTCAAGCAATTGAATAGAGAAAGCCCTATTCGACATCTAGGTATTTCATCGTTTGCGCTGACTCCGAGTGGATGGGTTTCTTCTCGGGGAGCGCTTCTCTCAGATTTTAAGAGATGCGCCACAGTAACATACTTTGTGAGTACTTTTGCTCACTTAGATTGGATTGACGCAGCTAAAAATTCAATGGCAGCTGGGCAGCATGATTATCAACAATATATCCTCGATTTAACTTCGGCGTCGTCTGAGACATCTGAGGAATAGACTGTGGGGTTAGCTAGGAAGAATGTCAACCAATATCTCTTGTCTAGGCTAGAATAACAGGAACAGGGTGACTTAGGTGGAGACAACGATGTGGCTAATGACCATCAAAAAGCTGACTTCCCTACTTTCTTCAGACTCTTTTTGTCGTAATCTATCATGTATAACCCTTGGTGTAGGGTCAAAGAGTGGCTCGGTTTCTTGGTATTGCCGGGAAAAAGTCCGTTGCCACTCTACTGCTTGCAGGACCAGAATTGAGCTAATGCTTTTTGATTTTATTAAGCATTGCCCGCCAGTAGCCACCCTTCCTACACCACTGGCTCATCTGCTACCCCATGAACCTGACTCTCACGGGGTGTTAGTTTGATTTGTCAAAGAATAGAAGGGTTAAATCGAAAACAATCAAAAAATGATATAACAGCTATTACTGGTTAGGCGAAGAAAAGGTCGATTCCATTTGGCGTATTAACACTACTTCGAAAACCAAAGTTGGTTACGGCATCCGCTGATGTGATTGCCAGGGACCCTTAGAGAATTTTGCTTTGATAACTATTTTTTATCGGCGCTAATATCTTATGTATATAGCATGTAAGACACGTAGAGGCCATAACTAATGGTATCATATTATTAATAGAGCAGACATAAACTCTTGTGATCATGTCTGTGTTATCAATCAACCCTATTTAAAAAATCTAATCTCATTATATTGTATTTGTGGCACAAAAATTGCTCAATGAAAACTGTGAGGAGTGGTGGTTCTGTTTTCAAGGTGATTTTATGGCTCATCATTATTACTATGATCAAGATATTCTCTATCTTTGTCAAAAGTACGGCGGATTTCAAGGTGATGAGCCAAATGACTTGATGAAGACGAGGGTATCAGTGAATTTATCGTGGCCCTT
>JAPOQT010000318.1 GCA_026710525.1 Pseudomonadota bacterium | reverse complement strand
CATCCTTCGAGCAAACCTTAAAAAATCAATTTAGCTTTCGCGGTGTTTTTACCTTTAAAGGAGAGTTGACTAACAACAAAAATGCCTCAGAAAGTGATCAGCAAGCTGGTGGCGAGGCGGCAGAGCTATCTCTCGGTGAGCAATCTGAACGTGATATTGAGGAAAAACAAAAGAAGACAACCCAATTACTGACAAATTCCCAGATCAGCCGAGACATTAAAAAGCTTTTTCCTGCTGCTCAACTCACCATTACACCTTTGTCTACAGATGAGTCAGTTGATTAATCAAAACGAGTTAAACGTGTTATAATCTTTCCTGAGAAGACGATTACCATGAAGGTTCATCTGAGGTAACCGTGGCTTTTGCCAACTTTCATTCCCATGAAATCCACTGTAAGATTGTTTACTTTGGTGCTCCTGGCTCGGGTAAAACCACTAATCTCAGGAGTATTCTTGCTCAAACAACCGAAGATGTTGTTAACGGTAAGCTCACCCTTTCTCCCCCAGATCCACTCCATAAGCCTCTTTTTGAGTTTTTGCCGGTAAGTATCGGACAA
Source organism: Pseudomonadota bacterium (assembly GCA_026710525.1). GTDB lineage: Bacteria > Bdellovibrionota_B > Oligoflexia > Oligoflexales > Bin106 > Bin106. The sequence continues at coordinate 5,244 of JAPOQT010000318.1, read as the reverse complement.
TTTCAAAAGCATCATGTCAAGGTTCATCTTTATGCGTTGCCTGACGATAAGCTACTACCGACCTTGCTACCAGTGATTCTCAAGGGAATTGACGGTATGATATTTGTTGTTGATTCTGCGATTGAAAGTTTACACCTTAATCTCAGGGCTTGGCAATATGCCCAGAGAATTTTAGGTGAAGAAGGTATCTTCATTAGCGACCTGCCGGCTGTGATGCAGTACAATAAACAGGATCTTAGTAATGCTATGCCAAGGGCGTTGCTCAGGCGCTGTCTTAATTCACTCAATTTGCCTGACCAAGAGGCTGCTGCTGTGAGTGGTGATGGTGTGCTTGAATGCCTTCACATAGTTGTTGAGCAGTTTGTACGTGAGTTTTCCTCATAAACTAACTCTTTTTATTGATGGTGAATCATGATTAGTAGATGTGGGCACATATATGGAGATAATTTGAGGGTTATCATCATGATGATGGGCACCCTGGTCGTTTTTGGTTGTTCAGGAAACACAAAGCCATCTGTAGATCCAAATAACAATGAAGAACAGCTGAATCAACCGGCGAGTTTTGATTACGAAATCACCCAAAACACAAACTCGCCCTCATCAAATCAACTGGATGAGTTGATCCAAAAATCGGAGAATAAAATGTTGGTAGGCCTCGTCGGCAGTAACATTAGCTGGGGCTTAGCAGTGAGAGGGAATCGTGACCGCATTCGATCCCGAATCGACCCTATTAATGATGCCGGATTAATCTGGTCCTCTGACGGCTATCATAGTTTTCACGCACGTAAGAGGGTAAATGCTCCTAGCAACGGCGAGATAGTTATTCAGGTTGTTGATATTGAGGGCTGCCTTAACACTGACTTACCCCATGCCGAATGCGAATCTGCCGGCAACTTTCCTAAGGGAACAACTTATCTCCACACGTTAAAAGTTCGTTATATTATTGATCTGCAAGAGAAATTCGAATGTTTAGTTACGACGGTAGTTGATAATAATGCATCAGAAAAGATCAAAGATGATACCTGGTTGGATGTGATAAGCATTTTAGTAGGCCGTGTGGCTAGAGATAATAAATGTTAACATTAAAACCGCGCCTTATAAAATTTACTCAAAAAGTTTTTTTTCACTCCGATAACCCGGGTGTTGCGAGGTGTTTTTCTCGCTGAGTTTATTTATTTATTAGCTCCGGAGGGCTATTGCCCATGGCACAGAAACTTAATACGTTTATATTGGTAACCATCTCACTGTTCATCACAATAACCTTGAATGCTGGCTGCCTTTTAGGCAAAAAGTCTGAGCCCAAGGCTCAAGAAGAGGACCCGAAAACACCTCCTGCTGGCTCGCCTTTTAGCGCACAATACGTTTCATATACCATTATGCAAAATGGCTCCCATGAGCATGAGAACTTCACTAGTGCCATGTCCACCGAAGGTGCAACCACCCTATTAGCTCCGACGAATGTTCAAACCGTTTGGCAAGTGAAATTTGCTGCCACTGATGGTTCTCCCATTAAGACCACCATCAATTCTATGGCAAACAATAACGTGCTATGTACTGTGAATGAGAGTACCCAAGTGTTTCGGTGCGAAAATCTTTTTACTGCTTCCGGTAGTGACCAGCTGTCTTTTGTTGTTCATTCAACAACCCACTGTTTGAAGAACCAACCACAAGGCTCCCAAAGTATTTGTATGAACCCATCCACGATACCAGCAAACTCAAAAACGACGGTTACGATTCCTTACCGCTCAGTTGATGTTCAGGTTGCCATAGACAAGTCATTAGATTGTTTGTTGTTTGATTTCGCAGACAACGTGAACGATGCCAAAAACAAGGATCGTATCCTGAGGCCAACTGTCGATATTATTGCCAATGTCCTAAAAGCTGACAATAACTGCCGTAAGGATTAGTGGCTATCGTTAATTGATTCGCTGTATACCATGATTTTTTTGCCGGGTCTTGACCCTGTTGTTTTAGGGTTTGTTTGCCGAAACCGTTAGGGAAGTAGTCACGGGACACGACACAGTGAGGTAACTCCTAATTCGAACATTTGTTGATATTCGTTATATGCCTGTTTTTTACCATTTATCAAGCTTTCTTAGTTATCTTGGTGCCATCCTCTTTATGGGCTTGCGGTGTACCTTTGCTATCCCTTGTTGTGCCATACTAATCAGCATCATAACCGTCGATGTTGCTTATGGCCAAGCCAGAGATACCGCCGAGTTACCGACTGCTATCAAACGGCGCCTTTATAAGACACGTAATTCCCTGGAACTTATCACCAAATTTGGCATGATTGTTAACCATCCATATGTGCAAACACTTACTCCCCAAGCGTCCCTTACTTATTTTATTACTCCTAATTTCGGGTTATCACTCGATGGTACTTATGGCATGAATTCAGATAGGCCTAATCGAAAGTGTATCGAAACATTTGTTAATCCTTACGATAATCCTAATCTTCCTAAATGCTTGAGTGCGAGTAGTAAAACAGCACAAGAAATTTTTACGCCATTCCAAGGATTACCACAAGCGCAGCAGCCAAACATTGGGCCTGCTTACGTCTCTATTCTTGAGCCACAATTGATTTTAACCACCTCACTTATTTTGATGCCTGTTTATGGTAAATTATTAGCCTTTATGAACTGGGTTTTTCACTTTAACTATTACCTACTTGCTGGTGGTGGCATCACAATAAATGATTTTTACGGACAGAAATCTAAAGCATCTACAGGACATCCTCTTCGTGGTCCGCTACCGATACCCGGTACTCTAGACCCAAAGCCGGGAGTATCATATGATCAGGTTAATGAATACGGTACTAAAGGTCGACCTAAGCCACGAAAGCTTAACTCACCCACAGGTCACTTAGGTCTAGGTTTTAGGGTTATTTTTACTCAGAATCTCAGTCTCCACCTTGAGAGTAGAGCTATTGTTATTGGCGGCTTACCCACAATCAAAAAGGGGGTTTATAGCTACAAGCTATATTTTAACTTACTCGGTGGTCTTGGCTTTCGAATCTAATTGGCTCAAGTGCTTATGGAAATTGCTGAATAGTCACGCTTTTGGGCAGGGCAAACACCTGAGAGTCGAGAGGCGCCCTCGATTGTTGTGAAAAACTAATCGTCGTGTAGTTGCCACCAACAAAATTCATATGTAACTTGGAAATAATGGCTTTTTCTTTGAGGTACTCAACCTTTACCTGGTTAAGATCGCCCTTGAGTTTGGGAATGAGAGAAAAGCTCAGAAGTTTGTCGTCGTTTTTCACCGATGACACCACATACTCTTCTGTAATTTTGTCAAAACGGGTGATCATAGCCATAAAGCCCATGATCTCTTTACTTTGGGAGCCTTGCCGACCATACTTTACCCCTTTGTTATTACTTCGGTCTAAATGATACAGGTACTGACCGTCAAATACCCAGGCAAGATTTTGGCTTTTCATATCCCAAAAAAACTGTTTTGGTTGCCGGAAAAAACCCTGACCGTGGCTTCGAATATAGCGTCCTCTCAAAGCTTTGAACTGGACCTGCTTCCAGTGTAAACTTAAATCTTTCGACTGCATCATTTTTTTTTGCCAACCCTTGAGCATTTTAATGGCTGCTGCCGGGTTGGTTGGTTCCTTACTTAATGTGCTTTGTGCTTCTGCTTGATTTGTCTTTTCGGCTGTTGATTTTCCAGCCTGGCTATAACCCTCATTTGCCATGAGGAAGACCAAGGGAAGCGCCACTAGGATTAATCGCATAATAGGAGCTTTCAGATGATAAACAAAAAATGAGTACCACGAAGCAGATACATTCATGACTTGCTTCTCGATAAACTATGGTGAAAATATAACATACTACAGGCTGGGTGCAAGGGGGTGTCTTGGAAGTTTTGGTGGGAGTATGTGTGTGACAATGAAAGGCAACCCATTACCACCTAACAGTCTTATTACTCTCAGTCACAGTGACTGGCAACGTGTGGCGATGTATCCTAAAGGACTATTGATCGCTTGCTCTGGCGGGGTGGATTCCATCTCTTTGCTTCACTCCTTTGCCACACTAAATAACATGAATCATGCTAATCTAGGGGTCCTGCATCTTAATTTTCATTTACGCGAAAGTAGTGATCACGATGAGAATTTCGTTCAAAGATTATCAGAACAGTATCAACTACCCTTTTTTAGCTATCATCCCTACCCTCTTTTTCAAAGAAGCTCCTATAAACACTCAAAGAAGCCATGGACATCATTTGAGCTATGGGCGCGAAAGGTGCGCCTCGATTGTTTTAAGTTATTTCAATATCGAGGTTATGCTATCGTTTTAGCTCATCATCTTGATGATCAATATGAAACCGTGTTTTTTAGGATGCTCCGAGGATCCCAGCCTTGGAATTTACGAGGCTTAAGACGTTGGCATCAAGGTCTGTTTCGCCCGTTATTGCAGCATAATAAAGGCGACTTGATTCAGTATGCACGTAGGCACAGCCTTTGCTGGCGAACTGATGCCACCAATAACGAGTTACTTTTAGCTCGCAATCGTCTGCGCCATGTTATTATCCCTGAAACCCTTAAGGTTCATCCATATGCCAGCCAACATATGTTAGATTTGGCGACCAGTAGCACCCACCTCCTTGATCACGCCAAAAAACATGTCGCTCGCCATATTCAACAAGGCTGCCTCGATCTCAAAGCGGCCCAACTTAGTCACCCAACCATCATGCAAGTAGCCCTTGAAACCCTTGCTGAATCCTCAGTAACCATCACCACCAAGCATCTCAGAGAAGCACTACTATCAGTGGGAAATAGGGGATTAGCGACACCTAGGCCGAAAAGCGCGGTGATTCGTGTTCAGGAAGGCACCTTCTATCAAGAAGGAAACAGGATGGTGTTTTTTGCGGCAATCAACTACTCGTGTGACACAGCGCTGCCAAAGAAGACTTACCAAATAGCGCCGGGGATGTTAGTGATGACAGAATTGTCGGGATATCACCGGCGGTGTAAGCTTCGGCTTAGGGTTTCCACAGAAAATCAAGTAGGTGGTGGTCACATGCCCTATTATGACGTCACTGTGATATCCCTGAAGGAGTATTTAACAACTTGGCATCATTTTCGTGGGTACTGCTCGAAGGAAAATAATGAATGGACCATAACAGGTAGGCAGGGTCTTTTGGGGAAGGTTGTCTCGATGTTTAATCGCAGCCGACATGATTATGATGTGTTTCCGGACGTGAGCCTGAATCTTCTATGTGTTTGCCTGGCTGATT
>JAPOQT010000317.1 GCA_026710525.1 Pseudomonadota bacterium | reverse complement strand
TAACAAGTTAAAGGTTATTCTTTTGTCCAACGAACTACAACGGGAATTAGCTAAAAGACGGACTTTTGCCATTATTTCCCATCCAGATGCTGGTAAGACAACGATCACAGAAAAACTGCTTTTACTTGGTGGTGCCATTAAGTTATCTGGCACGGTAAAAGCCAAAAAGTCAAAATTATATGCCCGTTCAGACTGGATGGAAATTGAAAAAAAACGAGGGATCTCTGTGACATCATCAGTGCTTAAGTTTTCTTATCATGGTTTTGAAGTCAATCTTATTGACACCCCAGGTCACCAAGATTTCTCCGAAGATACTTATAGAACACTCACCGCAGTTGACAGTGTATTGATGCTGATTGATGCTGCTAGTGGTGTCGAAGAGCAAACAAAAAAGCTATTTCATGTCTGTCGTATGCAAAAGACGCCGGTAGTAGCATTTGTCAATAAAATGGACCGTGAAGGTCGGGACCCTTATGAGTTGATGGATGATATTGAAAAAGAGTTGGGTATTCAGTGTTCGCCGGTTACTTGGCCTACTGGATCTGGGTCGAGATTCATGGGTGTATATCACCGGTGGCAAAAAACCATGTACACTTTTGATGGTGCCAATCAACCACAAAAAGCTAGAATTTCTCCTGATTTTCAAGAAGATTTAGAGCTATTAGATGGCGCTGGTGTGCCGTTTAGTCGTGAGGGTTTTCTTAAGTCTGAGATCGCTCCTGTCTTTTTTGGTTCAGCGATCACAGGGTTTGGAGTGGATCTTATGCTCAATAGCTTACTTGATATAGCACCGCCACCACAACCCAGAAAGGCTATAGAGCGAGTTGTTTCTGGCGACGAAGAAACATTTTCTGCGTTTATATTTAAGATTCAAGCCAATATGGATCCAGCTCATCGGGATCGAGTAGGATTTATGCGCATTTGTTCCGGTATTTTTACTCGAGATATGAAGGTTCATGTCGTGCGTTTAAATCGAGATATTCGTCTTGGTCGACCGACTAAGTTCGTTGCGAAGGATCGAGCTCTCATTGATCGTGCCTATCCGGGAGATATTGTCGGAGTCCATGACCCTGGCTTATTTGCGATTGGCGATACACTAACTGAAGGAGAAAAATTGCATTTTCAGGGCATTCCTGTTTTTGCTCCTGAACATTTTGCGAGTCTTAAGTTGCAAGATCCTCTGAAAAATAAACAACTGTTAAATGGCTTAGAGCAACTGAGTGAGGAAGGAGCTATCCAAATGTTCCATAAGGCCCATGGTAATCGAATTGACGTTGGTGCTGTTGGTATTTTACAGTTTGATGTTGTCAAATTTCGCTTAGAGGCAGAGTATGGCGTGGCTGTTGAGTGGCAGAAAATGCCGTATAGTGTGGCGAGGTGGATCATAGCTAACGAACAGTCTATATTAGACGCATTTCAACAGGATCAGGTCGAATCCATATTTTACGATCGTTTTCATCAACCCGTGATTTTAATGGATAGCATGTGGCGTCTTGAGTTATTCGAAAAAAGGTATCCGAATATTACGTTTAAGGCTACTTCGGAAACCCTCAGTAAAAAAAGAAGAAAGAGACGGTAGTCATGGGTATCTGTTGTTTGGTAACACGGTAATGGTGATGACCGAAGGGTTTTATTTGGCGACGTTGTGCCTTGAAGCTTTATTTTTAGCTGATCTCACAATGAGCTTCACTGGTGCATCAGGTTTTGAATCATCAGTAGCTTGGGTGTTATCAGTTTTTAGACCAACTTCTTGCTTCATAGAGAGGTGGCTATTTAAGATGGCGCCTTCTGCCACTATGAGGGCAGGCGTTGACAACTCACCATCAAGTCGCGATGATTCCGTCATCTCTGTTTTTTTGGTCACACTCACCTGTCCTTTAATCACCCCTTGAACGATGAGGGTGTCAGCTTTCACATTGCCGAGGATTTCAGCATCTTTTTCAATAATCAGGGTGCCCTCAGCAGCAATTTCACCGTCAATTTTGCCACCAATTCTACTAATGCCACGGCAAAACAAGATGCCAGAAAAGGTAGATCCTTTTGATATGATGGTTACTCCAGTATTGTTATCGTATCGCGTTCTAGAACGAAACATTCTATCTCCATGTGGGTTGGGACTTAGCTTACTGCTTAGACGAAAGCGCACTCATAGCACATCGCTAAAACCGAGATTATATAGATTTTTTATCCTCATTCATAGATGAAAAATCTTCCCCTAGTCACAGGAAGTAGGAATATGGTTCCTGATAAAGGAAAGTCTTGACCAAAGTTACTCAGTGAGGGCAGATGTACGTTTTCTCCACAGCAAAAATATGAAAAATGGCCCGCCAAGGATGGTGAGAATAATCCCTGTTTCGAGTTCCTCTGGGTAGCGCAGGCTTCGGGCAATGGTGTCACATAGGAGGGTGAGAATAGGGCCAATGATGAGGGATACCCGAAAGAGCCACTGATGATTGCCACCGACGAACAGTCGGGCAATATGAGGTGCCATAAGACCAACAAATGGAATGCCGCCAGCACTAGCTACGGATCCTCCGATTAAAACAGAGATACCGAAGAGCATTATTTGCCGAAGTCTTTCAGTATTCAGAGAAAGGCTTCTTGCTTCATCATTACTTAAAGAAAAGACATCTAAATCACGACTGTGACTAAAAGCGATCACACCGCCAAGGGTCATGGTGATCATCATGAGCCAGACATCACTCCAGTTAGCCATAGCATAACTGCCAAATAGCCATTTTAAGATTGCAAGTGACTTTTCCACATCAGCGAGGTTAAAAGATAAGAACATGGTTGTCAGACCACCGAGAAACAGATGAATAGCAAAACCAAGAATCACAAGATCGTCACCAGCGATTCCACCTCGTCCTGAGAAATAATAAAAAACACCAGATATCAAGCTATGGGCTAACATACAGCCAAGAATCGTGAGGACGGGAATCATCACCGGCCAGTGGTAGTATTCAGCCAAGGAAAAGCCAATAACCGCAAATAGCACGCCGCCACTTTGGCTACCAACTACAGAAGGACTAGCGAGAGAGTTACGGAAAATTCCTTGGGATAAGGCGCCGGCAAGGGCGAGTGAAGCCCCTGATAACAAAACGACAAGTGTTCTAGGCAGTCTGACCTGGGTGAGAATATCTTTGATGACTAAGGCGTTTGTTTGATTTTCTCCAGCTAAATGAAGATTAATCCCCATGAGATGGCAAAGATCAAGGATACCAATAAAGCCAAGTAAGGATGATTCATGGGGTGAAATCAGCCAAGAAGCTAAAAAAACAAGGAATAACACCAAGATGAAACCACAGAGTAATATGGGTCTATGATCTTGCTGGTGGCTCAACCGAAGTGAAAAAGTCATATAATAATCAGTTTGCTCATCAAGGGAGAGTTGTTATGATTGAGAAGCCAATGTTTTTTGCGGCTCTTTGTGGGAAGTAACTGTTTTTTGTCGTTGGCGGAGAGCTTCGGCTGAGGCAAATTTTTTGATGGTAATTTCTGTTGTTGCGAGTGATTTAAGAAAGTCAGCAACCACTCGATCACGACAGGAATGAATATTAGTAAGACGAAACTGACTCTTAATAAATCTCTCGCCGTATGTTGCGCCACAAAGGTGACGGATGGCTGCTAGGTCTTTGATGTTTTGTTGGGAATACGGAATGTTTTTCAGCCTCACCTGATGATTGATAAAGTACTGTAATCTGGCAGCGGCGAGCTCAAGACTATGACTGGCTGATGCCCTTGTTTTCATAGAATTCAAGGGGCATCCTCCTAACTGATACCATTTTTTGATGGTTACTGGCTGATGACGCCGTAAACAATAGTGTTTGGCATGTTGGAAGCTCTGATCAGACATTTGTAGTAAACCAAACTCACTTGATACCCGCTGGATTAAGTTCCAGGGTTGATAACTGATTGTTAGTTGCCATGATACTTGGGTCCACTGTCTGCCTTGTGATAACTCGCTGGCTAAAGAGGCTAAGAAATAGGGCGTCAGATGTTTGGTTTGAAACCTGGTAAAAAGGTGTTGATAGGCTTGCCAGGTTTGTTCT
>JAPOQT010000316.1 GCA_026710525.1 Pseudomonadota bacterium | reverse complement strand
TTTATTGATCGCTCTCGTGACTACGCCAAACTAACGGTGGTAGCGTCACAAATGCTTGGCTCAATGCAAAAGAATATCACTCCCACCAGAGCAGAAGTTAGCGATATTGCCAACGCTGTTTATGATGGCGCTGATGCCATTATGCTTTCTGAAGATATTCTCAAAGGACGTTACGCTTTTGATGCTGTGGGGGTGGCTGAAAGAATTATTCTCGATATTGTCGGTGAATCATCGAGTCATCAAAAAGAAGTGCGGGCGATGAGTGAACTCGATGGTGAAATGGATGTTATCTGTAGCCAAGCAGCCAAAATCGCCATGACAGTGAAGGCAAAAGCACTCGTATGCATCACCAAAACCGGTAACACGGCTATTCGCCTGTCAACCCTTGACACCAGGCTACCCATTTTTGCGATTACTTTTCACGATCATTGCTGTCAAAAACTCAAACTCCTCAGGGGGGTTTATGGCATGATGTTACATTCCCAACCAAACTTAGATGAAGTTTTACCAAGGGTAAATGAACTCCTGAAAAATTCTGGCGCCCTGGATAAGGGCGATAAATATGTTTTTGTGACCGTCACCCTGTCGTCGATGAGTCAGGAAGCAAGTAATCTATTTACGATTCAATCAATTTACTAAACATATTGACATTGCTGATTTTTAGCCTGAGCTGACATTTGAGGAGCTGTCATGAGTCACAACGATTTCGCCAAACGACACATTGGCCCTGGGGAAGACGATATTCGCACTATGTGCGATGATCTTGGTGTTTCTTCGCCTCAAGAAATACTCGAAAAAACAATACCTAAAGGTATTTTTCGTCCTAATGCTTTAACCCATCTCACGGGTGATCCACTGGATGAGCATCAAGCCTTAAAAAAACTTAAAGGCTATTTTGCCGCTAATCATCATTATCGCCACTTTATCGGCATGGGATATCACCCGACTAAAACACCCACCGCACTGCAAAAATACCTGTTTGAAAATCCTGGTTGGTACACACCCTATACCCCCTATCAAGCAGAAATTTCTCAAGGTCGACTTGAGATGCTATTTTTATATCAAACCCTGTGTTCCGAACTCACTGGATTACCTTTAGCTAATGCCTCTTTACTTGATGAAGGCACCGCAGCAGCTGAAGCCATGACCTTAAGCTACGCTAAGCGCCATCATAAATCACACAGCACTTACCTTGTCCCGCGCCAAACTTATCCACAAACACTTGCTGTTTTAGCTTCACGCGCTCACAGTTTGGGTATTCGTCTTCGCCTATGGGATATGGATACCTATGATCCACAATCTTTTAAGCAACTGCTTGGTGACTCATCATGCTTTGGCGCTCTGTTTTGTTATCCAGATAGTACTGGTGAAGTGCGTGATCTTACCCCTATGATCCTTGCCCTGGGAGAATACGGTGGTATCAGCGCCTGTGCCACTGATTTACTCTCACTCACCCTACTCAAGACACCCAAAGATATGGGAGTAGATATTGCTTTTGGTTCTAGCCAAAGGTTGGGAGTGCCTATGGGTTATGGTGGCCCTCATGCCGCTTTTTTTACCTGCACCATGGACTTTCTCAGGTCTTTACCTGGACGTGTTGTCGGTAGGTCAATCGATCGCTTAGGCTCACCAGCCTACCGTCTCGCCCTCCAAACGAGGGAACAACATATCCGCCGTGAAAAAGCCACATCTAACATTTGCACAGCTCAAGCGCTACTCGCATCCATGGCCACCGGCTATGGGGTATACCACGGTAAAAGCGGTCTGATCTCAATAGCTCGTCAAATTTTATGCCAAACAAAAGCGGCTCATCAGTGGCTAACGACGTCAGGCTTTAAACCAATAAACAAAACGTATTTTGATACCTTACGTATTCCGGTAACTAAAAATATTCTCAAAAATATTGAGAGCAGAGCACAAGAAAAGAGGATCAATCTTTATCTCAAAGAGGGCAGCAGTGAATGCTACTGTCAGTTTTCTTGTAATGAAACCACAACCACTGATGACCTGAATGATCTCCTCTATACTATAACAGGGAAAATTCCTCAGAAACTATATCATGAAATCCATCTGACCCAGACAAAGGAGGACTTGATCCCAAAGGCCATGGCCCGGAATCATGAGTTTTTACAACAAGAGATTTTCCAAAAGCCACCATCAGAATTACAATTTCTCAGATGGCTGAAACGCCTTGAAAACAAAGATTTGTCACTCACTCATTCCATGATACCCCTAGGCTCTTGTACCATGAAACTCAATGGGGCAAGTGAGCTTTTACCACTATCATGGCCTGAACTACAGGACGCCCACCCCAGACAACCTGATGATCAAGTCTCTGGTTATCTCAAAATGACAAGTGACTTAGCTCACTATCTCGGGCAAATCACAGGTCTTCATACGGTGTCATTGCAACCTAATTCGGGAGCACAAGGAGAACTGGCAGGACTCATGGCTATTGCCAGCTATCATAAAAGCCGTGGTCATGGGCACCGAAATATCTGCTTTGTTCCTGCGTCTGCCCATGGCACCAACCCGGCTTCAAGTGTGATGGCAGGTATGAAAGTTGTCGTGATTCCCACTGACTGTCATGGCAACGTCGATATGGCAGCCCTTAGCCAGAACATCGAACGATATCATGATCAACTCGCTTGCCTCATGGTGACCTACCCCTCGACCCACGGTGTATTCGAACAAGGTATTGCCAAAATCTGTGATCTGATCCATCAAGCAGGTGGTCAAGTGTATCTAGACGGCGCTAATCTTAATGCACAAATTGGCTATTGTCTTCCGGGTGAGTATGGGGTTGATGTCTGTCATATGAATCTCCATAAAACATTTTGCATCCCTCATGGTGGCGGTGGTCCTGGAGCTGGCCCCATCGCCGTTGCTGAACACTTAGTGCCCCATTTACCCAAGGACCCTTACACCCTCGGCGAACAATTTCTTGCGACAGGATATTTAAACGATCAATACTCTGTGTCTTCAGCACATCTTGGCTCCCCTTATATATTATGTATTTCATGGATGTACATTACTTGATGGGCGCACCAGGTTTAAAAAAAATCCTCTGAAGTGGCGGTACTCAGTGCTAATTATATGGCTAACAAACTCGACCCTTATTTCCCGGTACTATATCGAGGTGAAGGCAATATGGTTGCCCACGAGTGTTTATTAGATCTACGAGAAATTCAAAAACAAACTGGTGTCACCGTTGAAGACATTGCTAAAAGATTAATGGACTTCGGCTTTCATGCGCCCACCATATCGTTTCCTCTTCCAGGCACTTTAATGATTGAACCTACTGAAAGTGAAGACTTAGCTGAGATCAATCGATTTATCATGTCTATGGTGGCTATTCACCATGAAATAATTGATATTACTTCCGGTCGTGTTGAACTAATATCTAGCCCTTTGAAGGGGGCGCCTCATCCCTGGTGGACCCTCTTAGAGTGGGATAAACCCTACTCAGCGAAACAAGCATGTTATCCTCTCCCTTGGGTTAAAGAACGAAAATTTTGGCCTGCTGTAGCTCGTATCGACAATGCTAAAGGAGATCGGGAGTTTGTGTGTGCTTGTGACCCGATAGAGTCTTATGTTGAATGAATGACCTTATTTATGTAGAGTGTGAGGGCATAATGAAAGCTTGGTTGTAAAATCAGTGGCGTCACCCGTTTAAGGTTGTATTTAACAATGCTCATTTGATAGTGATAAACGAGCTTTTATATAAGTAGGAAGCTTAACTATGACAAAACCCCCAATCAAAGAGCTATTGATGCTTCGGTTACTCCTGTTATTATCAAAACCACTAGGAATCATCGCTTTAACTTGCCTCATATCCTTCTGCACAACATCAGATGAGATAGAAGAAATAGAAGAAGTTGTTATGGATTTGCCACCAGTGCCTGATATTGATGTGGTAATGGAAGAGTCACTTCCAGAAATGGAATTTGAGTTGATTGAAGAAACCACCACACCGTTTACGGTCACCTCACCTATTTCTTTCGCTTTTAATAGCTCATCAGCAACATCAGATACTAGGTTAGAGTTAAAAAAACTTGCGATGCACTTAAATACCAATCTAATGAAATCCGTGAAAGTAAGAGGTCGTTGTAAAATTTCCTTTCAGAGGTAAAAATAAGCCGGATAAAATGTGTTACAATGCACATGTTAAAGTTTGTGAGCGCCATAATTAAATCTTGACTATAGAATCAATAAGATGGAGAAAACTAGCAAATCAATAGCATAACTCATTTATATTGTTCTATTTTTTTGGACTTGCGAACAAGGAAGTCACCCATTTACGTTGTGTTTAACAAAACCCGTTTTTCAGTCATGAACGAGTTTTTATCTTAGGAATCTTTAACTATTACCAGACCCTCAATCAAGGAGAGAATTATGCTTCGGTTACTCCTGTCATTACCGAAATCACTAGGAATCATTGCTTTAGCTTGCCTCGTGTCATTCTGTACAACACCAGATGAGCCAGAAGAAATGGAAGAAGTTGTTATGGATTTGCCACCAGTACCTGATATTGATGTGGAAATTGAAGAGTCACTTCCAGAAATGGAAGAAGTTCTCGGTGATCAGGCGAATATGCCAACAGAACCTGAGTTTGTTGAAGAAACCACCGCACCATTTACGGGCGCATCTCCTATTTATTTCGCTTTTGACGACTCATCCGTCACGCCAGATGCTGAGTTAGAGTTAGAAAAGCTTGTGACCTACTTAAATGAAAATCCAATGACATCGGTGAAAGTCGAAGGCCATTGTGATGAGCGTGGTACCGTGGAATATAACTTAGCTCTTGGTGAAAAAAGGGCGCTTTCCGTGAAAAACTACTTGGTCACAGCGGGTGTTGATGGTTCTAGGGTCACCACCGTGTCTTATGGTGAAGAAACACCTGCGGTTGCTGGTAATGATGAATTTGCCTGGTCCCAAAACAGAAGAGTTGAATTTACCTTGGATCAAAACCTTTAAATCATCGAACTGTTATTACATAAAGAAGTTTAGGATATAAAGGGCAATAGGTGGAATTGGGTGTCGATGTTAATCTCAACAATCATATTCGGTGACAACCTGTTTATTAAACAGCACCACGGTGCTTTCGTGTTGCCTCTTTAGAGTCGTGAAGATTAACTACCATTCAGTGTATTAGCGCTAATGATTGTTAGGTTGTTTTTAGCAAAAGAAAAGCTAGTGAACATAAAAAACTGAGAACCACCTTAAAATCACGCCACGAACACCACCTCTTAATTAATGGTAGCTGGTTTTATTAACGCCATGCCTTAATCGCGTCTGAGTTATTATCAGCTAATCTGTAGGTCATTTGTGAATACTGATTTTCATAGTTTGTCATCCCTCTTCGAGACGTTGGTGATTTTTAACTCTATGAATCATTCAGTATCTTGATGATCACCGTTAATCTGGCAACTATCGTAGACCCTACTCAACGCTCCTAAACTTCTTTCTAATCCTGCTTTCTTTAGCCCTATTTGTCTCCAAAGGACTAGGAAATGCAAAACATAGATGGGAGTGTCACTTGTGGAGCTTTATCACCTTATTATTGTCTTACTTGCCCTCATTGCCGGCTTTGTTGGCTTTGGTCTCATCCTTCACCGCCGTAAACTAACAGGTCTGCTCGCCGATGCCCGCGTGGAATCTGAAAGAATTGTTAGTGCCGCCCGTGCTGAAGCTGATCAACTTATTAAGTCAGCCATTGAAGAAAATCGAGCAAAAGCGAAACAACAACGCCGTCAGTTTGAAGTCGAAGCCAAAAAAAAACGCGGGGAAGTGCAAAAAATTGAAGAAAAAACTCGAGCAAAAGAGACGGTTCTTAATCAAAAAACTGATGCCCTAATGCAACGAGAACGCAGTCTTGATGACAAAGAATCAACATTGTATACCCAAGAAAAAAAGTACCAGAAAAAACTGAAGGACCTTCAAGATAAAATCGAGGAAACTCAAGTTATTTTGCAAAAAACAGCAGAAATGTCTCGAGATGAAGCTCGCAGTGCTCTCATAGCTTCTCTCGAAAAACAAGCAAAAGAAGAAGCGGCACAGAAACTAGCAGAAATAGAAGAAGATATGCTTACTAAGGCGAAGCTTAGAGCTAGGCATATCATTGCTCTGTCGGTACAAAGACAAGCGAGTGAATATGTGGGGGATGCGACCCTAACAGTGGTGTCGTTACCTAACGAGGACATGAAGGGGCGGATTATTGGTCGAGAAGGTCGTAATATTCGCGCTATTGAGCAAACTACCGGAGTTGATGTGATTATCGATGACACACCTGAAGCTGTCATCTTATCCTGTTTTCATCCCATTCGAAGAGAAATTGCCAAAATTACCATTGAACGATTGATGGAAGATGGCCGTATTCATCCAGCGAGAATAGAAGAAACAGCGGAAAAAGTCACCCAAGAGTTTGATCAAATCCTCAAAGATCATGGCGAAAAAGCCGCTATTGATATTGGGGTGACCAACCTTCACCCTGACTTACTCTCTTACCTTGGGCACCTCCGATTTCGTAGTTTTGGTAAACAATCAGTCTTGGCTCATTGTGTGGAAACAGGTCAAATAGCAGGGATTTTAGCGACGGAAATCGGTATTCAACCGAGACTGGCGAAACGAGCCGGACTGCTTCATGATATCGGTAAAGCGGTAGGACAAGAGGTGGAAGGACATCACGCTAAAATTGGTGCTAAGTTATGTGCCCGTTATGGGGAAAGTGAGGAAATTGTTCAAGCGATTCGCCACCATCATGAAGATGATCTTGTTGAAAGCGATGTCCTTACGATAGTGCTACATACTGCTAATATGATCTCTGAATTGCGCAGAGGATCACGGCAAGAAAATATTCAGAATTATATTCAAAGACTAGAAGAAATGGAGTCTTTGGTTAATCAGTTTGAAGGGGTGAAAAACTCC
This sequence comes from Pseudomonadota bacterium, assembly GCA_026710525.1. GTDB lineage: Bacteria > Bdellovibrionota_B > Oligoflexia > Oligoflexales > Bin106 > Bin106. The sequence continues at coordinate 2,674 of JAPOQT010000316.1, read as the reverse complement.
TTTGTTATTCAGGCTGGTCGCGCCATTCGAGTGATGGTGGACCCTGATCTCATTGCCGACACAAACATGACTCTTCTCTCCCAAAAAATTGCAAGTCAAATCAAAGAAGAATTAACTTTTCCTGGCATGGTTCGGGTGACTCTCCTGCGGGAAAGCAAATTTATCGATTATGCGAAATAGCTAGTTTTACTTCGCCTTCATTTTTTTTCTATTGACAACCACTGATATAATGTGATTAAATTCCCTGCTACATGTGTTTTAGCACCTTCTGTTGGTTGCTTTGGATAGTGACTTATTTCATAGTAGTTAAAGCGGTGATTCTCAGAGTTTTTATATTGCGGTAAGTATTTTAACCAAACTTCAAGATAGGATGATAATAATGATGACAAGATGTATCTCAAAACTAACCCAGACTATTCTATTGATCTTAATCCTAAGCAGCTCCCAAGCTTACGGTGCTTTTATTAATGTCTCTGGGTATGTTGGTTTACTCAGTGGTGGTGTGTATAACTCTAGCGCTAACGCTACGGATGACTACTTAGCCACAGAGTTTCCCGTTGCCCTCGACTTTGTGGTGCGACCTGGTGATTTAGTGGCTTTGCACTTGGACCTTCGTCTATCCCATCATGATGAACCACCTTTGTTTGGCGAAGATTTCGGACCGTTAGACAGTGAAGCAGATTTTCACTTTTTTAATGACCTAACTCCACGAGTGTCGGAAGTCTATGTGGAAGCTTCAACCAAATTATGTTTAATTAATGCTGGACGAAGAGCTAGAAATGTCGGACTCGGTATGTTCTTTAATGACGCCAGCGAACCTTTTAGTGCCACCCAAACTCTCTTCGATGGTATTTCGTGTGAAGTAAACACCGGCACCGTCAAACAACTAGGGTTTACTTTAGGCGTGGATAAATTACGTGAAGGTGATCCCAACAACAACGGTGATGACCTACAACAGTTTTTTGCCAGTATTTCCTTTGACGAACGAAAAACAAATAGCATCCATCAACTCAGTAAGCAAGTAACTCTTTACTTCGCTTATTTAAATTCAGCTAGCCCCCATGATTTTGGTGAACAACAAGACAAGTATCTTGATATTCACACAGGCTTATACTGGAAAAATCTTTCCTGGGAATCTGAGGCTCTGCTTCGAATGGGACAAGCATCTGGTAGCTCCTGGGAAAGCTATGGCGGCCGAGCTGACAAACTTGCGAGTGTTGGCTCTTTTGCTTTCTATACGACATTTAAATTTACTTTCCCAGCGCCTGACGGCGAACCTGAGGATTCTGATGACCACGATCATGGCTCTGATAATGTTGTAGAGCATGGCGAAGCTTTAGATGAAACAGATGAAGATTATGAAATAGCCCTTGAATATATTTATTCCCCTGGTGATGAGCATGGGTACTATAAGGGAACAAATCGTTTCTTAAACGAAGCAAAACGAAGTACTGTGATTACTACCGTTCCTTTGAATGTGAATTTCAAGCCGGCTCTACTTTTATTTAATATGAGAACAGAACAACTCGATGTTGATGGTATTTACTCGGGTGATCGAATAGTTAATGCTCATGTGTTTGCGGGGAGCTATTCATACACACATTCTGTGTATGGCACGCTACAAGGTAAAGTTATCGGTGCCTTAATGGATAAAGAGATGCCTGATTACGTATACTCTTACTTTTATTACAATCCCCTTAATGGAGAAAACTCTCCCGATGATTACTATGACTTTGGCTCTGAAGTATTATATCCGGTTGGCTACAAAGGTCGTTACTTGGGTACCGAAGTTGACCTCACATATGAGTACTCATTTTCAGAGAGCTTTACTTTTTCAGTCACTGGCGGCTACCTCTTTACTGGCAATGCTTTAAATGTGGGGCAATCCTTCGAAAATACTTATGGCTTTGAATTAGGTGTGCTCTTCACCCTGTAAAGCTGTGACTTAATTGTCCATTGAGGTTATGGTGCACTCTCAAGGGATGCACCTGTTAGTGTAAAGTTGTTGAGAAGCTCTCCGAAGAGGTTACCCAGATCTGCACCCATTAACTCATGACATTTTTCATGTGTTATAAAATAGCACCATAACAACCAGAACATGGTCTGTATCCGTACTGCTCTCTTAGCAGGTGAGGGCGGATGATAGGTATAAAATACACATCCCTCTGTAGGGCTGTGACAACACACCCAAAAATCCGACTCAATCCCACTTAGTACTAGACCTAGTACTGATAAGCCATGTCTATTTTATTAATCACCTCATTGATTTTTATGCTATATATTATGATGTAAATAACCATCAAAAAGCAATGATTATCACAGATTCTGTGTACTCGATCTCGTGTCGTCAGGGTGCCCACGTGTCTCCTAGCTGCTTTCTTGTCATCTATAATCGAATACGCAAAGCTTTACCAATCCAGTATTCTACCCCTTAATTATTATGACCAATGTGTCGTATGAGAGCTAAACATAGAAACAAGTTTCAGCACTTATGGCTTGTGACATAATTTACTTCTTAGGAAACACTGCTAAAATCAGGTGTGCTAGCAAATGGCTGATTGTCTATCATACAAGTTAATAACTTTTTAATATTCATCCTGACTTTGACATTTCAGATGTAATTTTACTCAAAAACGTCTACCCTATTCGAAGTAGTTATCGAATCAAAAAGTAA
>JAPOQT010000315.1 GCA_026710525.1 Pseudomonadota bacterium | reverse complement strand
TATGACGTGCTTGGTGCTAGCTAGATTCTCTGTCGCTATCTCCTCCTGTTTGCAGCTTGTCGTGATGGCGACAAATAGACCAATGAGATAAACAATAGGCATAGGATTACTTTTTCATAATTTTTATAATACTATTTTATTATGTCACTATGTCAATGTCACTTTTTTTCACCTTTCTCATACGAAATCTGTCGGCTTTAGTTATATTCAACTTAATAAAAAACCTAATATCTTGATATTAAAGGTGCTTATCTATCTGTTTGCAAATTATACCCCCCAAAAAAGCCGTGGCCGCGGGTAAAATTAATCGTTATCAAAAAATATTTACGTTCCGTCTTTCCTTTGTTCTGCCAATCCCTCACCCGCTTCATGATCGGTTTTACCGCGATAGAAAATCCGAATCGGAATCTGATCAAAACCAAGTTCTTGCTGGAGAGATTTACTCACATAGCTTTTATAAGACTCCTTGAGGGATGTGGCAACATTACATTTAATCACAAAGGTTGGTGGATACACCGACACCTGAGTAATAAAATAAAATTTTATCCGTTTATGAAAAGATGAAATCACATGAGGCATTTGCTGGGCAACGATTGTTTGCAAAGCTTGGTTAGCAAGAGATGTGCTGACTCTTTTTGCCGCCATTTGAGTTAAATTAGCCATAACACGACGAAGACCTGACACCCCATATTTCGTCACTGATGAAATGAAGGTAATAGGAACAAATCTATGGCTTGATAGGTGTCGTTGTCTTAAATTCTTGGTATAGTCTTGCTGCAATATAGAGCCTTTCATTAGGTCCCATTTGCTAATCACAATCAATAATGGTTTGAAGGCGGCTAAAGCTCTCGCGGCTATCTTGGCGTCTTGATCAGTCATACCAATGGCGGCATCAATGACGAGAATAGTCATATGGGCTTCTTGAATAGCATGCAAACTAAGTGACACACTAATTTTTTCTAAATGCCCAGAGACTTTGGTCCGTCTTCTGACGCCAGCAGTATCGATGATCCGATAATACTTCTGATAATACTTCATTTCAACATCCACTGGATCTCTCGTAGTACCAGCTTCTGGAGCCACACATGATCTTTGTTCAGATACCAAAGCATTTAATAGAGAACTTTTACCACTATTAGGTTTGCCAACAATCGCCACGGATAATTGACTAACGTCTAGGAGCGCCTCTTTTTGTAGGGAGGAGGTGTGGGCTCTGATTTTTTGTTGAGACTGGCTTCCTAATTCACATAACTGATTCACTAGTCGTTGTTTGAGTTCTGCTATACCAATACCGGTGGTTGCACTAATGGGTAAGAGGTCACGCAGGTAGGGCATGCGATTATAAAATTCGCCGAGATTATCATTAGCCTTTAACTTATTATCTTGCTTGGTCATAATATAAATAGTCGGGATCTGTTTTTTCTTGAGATAAAGACCTATTTCCAGATCTAAAGGATGAGCTTGGGTGCTACCATCAACGAGAAATAAAACGAGCCTTGACTCAGCGATAGCCACCATTGATTGCTGCCAGTAATCAACACTGGTGGCGCCCTCATAACCACCACAATCAATGAGCTCACACAAGTGGTCGTCATCAAGAACACACCGACCATAAAGACGATCTCTTGTGGCCCCAGGTTGGGGGCTCTCAATGACACCATGGGAGTTCATATGACGTGTTCTTCCAGAACGTCGGTATTTATTTAAGCCACCCTTTTTTAAACTGCGGAAAATCACCTTCGACGGAGCAAGATGATTAAACAATGTTGACTTACCAACATTTACCCGACCTATTAAGGCTACTTTTCCTAAATATTTACGATGTTCCATGATCTATACACCTTCGATTCGAGGACTTTGTGCCACTCATCTTAGAAGATAAAGCTGTTTAAAGTGATGAAAGCTGGGTAGACTTCAAGGCTTTTGCCGCCGCTATTTGAGAAGCTTTTTTCTTACTCTTACCTTCTCCTTGAGCTAGTAGCTTACCTTTTATCCGACATTCCACCACAAACTGTTTATTGTGGTCAGGACCGTGGGAATTAACGACTTGATAATCGGGTGGCTCGCCGTAGGTCTGTTGTATGACTTCCTGTAACCTGGTTTTATGATCGGCAAACACCTCTTCATTTAAGTGTTTTTTAATATAGGGCATAAACAGTTTTTCAGTAATGAAATAACAAACTTCAAAACCACCATCAAGATATATAGCACCAATAAGAGCTTCAAGGGCATCCGCTAAGATACTGATCCGCTGACGTCCTCCTGCTTTTTCTGTAGCTGCACCAAGAATAATAAATGAACCAAGATCTAATTGTCGAGCCACTAACACCAACACTGACTCTTGGACAAGGGCACTTCGCGCCTTTGATAAATCCCCTTCACAAGTGAGGTTGCCTTTATACCATAGCCAGGTGGTAATACCCAACGATAACACCGAGTCTCCCAAAAATTCGAGTTTTTCGTTCCAAGGAATCTGCTCCAGCATATCAAGGTCAGTTTGTTGATAAATACGATGCTTGACTTCTTGAATAGCTGAACGATGGGTGAGGGCCTCAATCAGTAGATTTTTATTCTTAAAAGAATAACCAATTCTCTCCTTTATGACATCGAAAGTTGGTGGCATATCAGGATAAAATGAAAGGAAGTAATTTAATGGGTCCACGTGTGCTTTTTGTCCTAACATTGCTATACCACTACCTTCATTTTCACCGTTACAACGATCGCATAGAAAAACCGTGGTGACTTTCGAGATGTTTGGTTAAACGATTCATCTCCAGGTCTACTTCCCGGTCATTCAGGGTACCACAATCAGAGCTAAAAGTTAGGCTGAATGCTAAGGATTTTCGTTGCTCTCCTAATTGGGCACTCCGATAAACATCAAACAAGGTGACGTGAGTTAAGTACTTCAATTCCTGATTTTTAAATGCCATAATAGCTTCCATCGTAGCGGCATATGTAACGCTTTCATCAACAATGAAGGCTAAGTCTCGAAAACATGGTGGATATTTTGCGATACCCTGAAAATCATGGTTATCACTCGCCATCAAACCTTGCCAAAGCACATCAAGATTCATTT
>JAPOQT010000314.1 GCA_026710525.1 Pseudomonadota bacterium | reverse complement strand
GTTATGTTACCGTTATGAGCTAAAGCAATTTGATGACCATGAGCCATGGAAAAATAAAATGGCTGAATATTCTCACGCCGACCACTTTCCGATGTGGCGTAACGCACATGGCCGATCGCCTTATCACCCGGCAACCGACTGAGCACTGTGGGAGTAAAGGTATCAGAAACTAAACCAAAGTCTTTGTGTACAATCAGATTTTTACCCTCACGGCGCCGAGCAATACTTTTTTCTTTATCACTACTGTGGTTACTGTCTCCCTGATCACTGTAAACAGCAATACCACAACTCTCCTGACCTCGATGTTGTAAAGCATAGAGACCAAAATACACCATGGTGCTAGCGTCATGACCACCACTCACAGCCACCACCCCACATTCATCATGTAGACTCTTTTGGGTCAGTGGTTTAGGCCTTGTTTCGTGATAGGGATTTTGGCTTTTTTTTTTATCACTCATAGACACATCATGAGACATGAAAAAATACCCGGTTTTTCTGATTTAACAGCGATTTATGACATGGTCACACTTCCTGAGATTGTGACTAGCTCAATGCTTGGGGCTTCTTCACCGCAGCCCTAAGATATTCTCGATTTAAAGCGGTAATAGCTGCCGTCGAAATATTCTTCGGACATACTGCTTCACATGATTTCGTCTGAGAACAAGAACCAAAACCTTCCATGTCATGGCTTGTCATCATTTTTAAGACCCGTTCCTCCTTTTCAACCTCTCCCTGCTTTAAAGCACTGAGATGAGTGACCTTAGCCGCGACAAATAACATGGCTGATGAATTTTTACAAGTCGCCACACAAGCACCGCAACCGATACAAGCAGCCACATCAAATGCTTGATCAGCTTTAGCTTTTTCAATGGGGATAGCGTTAGCATCTCCCGCAGAACCCGTATTCACTGAAATATAACCGCCGCTAGATATTATGCGATCAAAAGCACTCCGGTCGGTTACAAGATCCCGAACAATGGGAAAAGATTTTGCCCGCCAAGGCTCAACAGTAATCCGCTCAGAGTCCTTAAAGGACCGCAAATGTAACTGACAAGTCGTCACCCCTTGCAGTGGTCCGTGAGGCTCACCATTGATCACCAGCGAGCACATGCCACATATTCCCTCACGACAGTCATAATCAAAAGCCACTGGCTCTTCCTTCTTCTCACGAAGTAATTGCTCATTCAGGACATCTAAGGCCTCAAGAAACGACATATTAGTATCAAGGTTATTCACCTCATATGTCTTAAACTGTCCTTTATGATCAGGAGACTCTTGTCGCCAAATCTCAAAGATAAGTTTCATGGTCTACCTTTCTTGCCTGCTTACCTGAATGGACCAAAGGAACAAGGAAACATCGTCCTCAGCTCATTTGTTATGTTATTTATAACTTCGTGAAGTTAACTGTACTTCATTAAACTCAAGCTTCTCAGTGTGTCTTTTAGTTTTGATAGGCCTCATCTCATCACCCTTAACACCTGATGAGCCTCGATCCTGATTCACATGCTGCCAAACTGCCACATGAGCAAATTTCTGATCATCACGCTTTGCCTCACCAGCACTGGTTTGATGCTCTTCCCTAAAATGACCACCACAAGACTCTTCACGCGCAAGGGCATCCTGACACATTAATTCACCAAAAGACAGAAAATCTGCCACTCTGCCAGCAGACTCTAGTGTTTGATTAAAAGTACCAGCCGAACCCGGAATATAGAGATCTTGCCAAAAATCTTGCTTTAACTGTTGGATCTTGGCAATAGCTGATCTCAAACCTTCTGTCGTCCTCGACATACCACAATAATTCCACATAATCTTACCAAGTTCTCGGTGGAATTCATGAGGAGAGCGAGAACCACCAATACTGAGTAGCGAACGAATTTTAGCTGTGACCTGTGACTCTACTCGGTTAAACAAATTGTTATCTAAAGGAGTAAGGGTTGGTTTATGACTCGCCAAGTAATGGGAGATGGTGTAAGGTAAAATGAAGTAACCATCAGCCAAACCTTGCATAAGAGCAGATGCCCCAAGCCGATTAGAGCCATGATCGGAAAAATTCGCTTCACCAATCACATGTAGTCCCCGAATATTACTCATCAAATTATAATCAACCCAAAGCCCCCCCATGGTGTAATGGACTGCCGGATAAATTCTCATCGGGGTTTTATATGGGTTTTCACCAGTGATTTGGCGATACATATCAAATAAATTACCGTATCGTTCACCCATGGTCTTTTCACCGAGCCGAGAAATAGCATCAGAGAAGTCTAGATACACCCCTAGTCCTCCCGGGCCCACTCCTTTACCAGCATCACACATTTCTTTTGCTTTCCTCGAAGCAATATCACGAGGCACGAGATTACCAAAGCTAGGATAAATCCGTTCTAAATAATAATCACGGTCTTCCTCAGCAATTTGACTAGGGTTACGGGATGGATCCCCTGATTTAGGCACCCACACCCGACCATCATTGCGTAGTGACTCACTCATGAGTGTGAGTTTTGATTGATAATTTCCCTTCACAGGAATACAAGTGGGATGAATCTGAGTGAAACAAGGGTTAGCAAAACCAGCACCTCGCAAATAAGCTCGGTATGTCGCGGTAACGTTGGAGCCAAGTGCGTTAGTTGAAAGATAAAAGACGTTACCATAACCACCAGTCGCGAGTACTACTGCATGTCCGGCAAACCGATTGATTTTCCCTGAAACAAGATTGCGGGTGATAATTCCTTTGACTTCGTCATGATCCACGACAATATCCAGTAGCTCTGTTCGAGTGTGTAGCTTCACACCACCACGAGCCACTTGCCTTTGTAAGGCAGAATAAGCACCAAGTAACAGCTGTTGTCCTGTTTGACCCTTGGCATAAAATGTTCGCGATACCTGGGCACCGCCAAAGGAACGATTATCGAGAAAACCGCCATAATCTCTCGCAAAGGGCACACCCTGAGCCACAGCCTGATCAATAATATTTTGAGATTCTTCAGCTAACCGGTAAACATTAGCTTCACGGGATCTAAAATCCCCGCCTTTAATTGTGTCATAGAAGAGTCGTCGAACACTATCCCCATCTCCCTGATAATTTTTACAAGCATTAATACCGCCTTGAGCCGCAATAGAATGAGCGCGCCGAGGACTATCTTGAAAACAAAAAGCCTCTACCTGATAACCGAGCTCTGCCAAAGTAGCAGCGGCACTAGCTCCGGCAAGACCCGTACCCACCACAAGAATTTTATAATGTCTTTTTTGAGCCGGAGCTAAAAGAGACATTTGAAACTTATGGGAAGACCATTTGTCAGCAAGCGCCCCTTTAGGTATTTTGCCATCAAGATTCATAGATACACTCAAATAAAGAAGATGGGTGCTATTTTGACATTGATGTCATTACGAAATAAGGCCAAAGTACACACAAACCGGCACAGAACTAAAGCCTAAGGCGAGCAGCACACAGGTCACCTTCGCTATACGACAAACCAACACTGAATAAAAAGGATGGTAGAAACCAAGACTATCAAAAGCACTTTTAATGCCATGATAAAGATGGGCTCCCACCATGGCCATGGACAGGACATATGTGAATGCAATCAAAGGATGTTGAAAACTGGTCACCACCATCCCATACACATCCCCAGGATTTTGTTGGAATTCAGGATGGGTCCATTTAACGGTGAAATGGGCTAGGTGGTAGCAAATATAGAGTAAAATAAGACAGCCGGTGATCGCCATACTACGAGAGGCTAACGTCGATGCATTGGGATGCTTAACTTTATAAGGAGTCGAACGGCTCTGTCTATTTTTGATCGCTAGTTTGATTCCACTGAATACGTGAGCCAATAAACACACTAATAGTCCTATGCGTACTGTCCATAAAATACTAGGCATGCTATGTAATTTGGCAGCATAACTATTCAGGGCATCTTGACCTAAAAAGATCAAGAGATTACCAGCCATATGGCCAAGTAAAAATCCCACCATCAACAGGCCACTCACAGCCATCACAGCTTTTAACAACACACTCGAATGTAAGACGGCTCGCATCATAAGAATAGAAATATTAGCGGTTTTATGGTGAATAAGAGAAAACCATGATCACTACCTACCAAATAGCACGAAGTCGTATTGTATCACAACAAAATCAGTTAGGTATAGGAATATGGTAAGATACTTAGTGAGTTTCTTCAAACAGCCCTGATCTTTGTCAGCACCATAATAGCCCCCCATGACAACAAAAGTATTACCAAATACCTGGATAGAGTTAAACCGTGATGCCTTTGTGAACAATTTTATGGCACTGTCAAGGGTTGTGGCGCCAGCGAAAATAATGGCCGTCGTAAAAGCGGATGGTTACGGTCTTGGTTTAACCCATATTCTTAGTGTTATCCAGCAGCTTCCTTGTGAGTGGCTGGGAGTGAATGATGTTTGGGAAGCTGAGAAGGTGAGGGAGCAAGGTTATCGAGGCTTTGTTTTAGTGATTGGTCCTCTGCAACCTAACCATTTATCCTTAGCATCACAGTTAAGTGTTCATGTTACTTTAGCTAATCACAAAGTACTAAGTACTTGGCTTGACATGACTTCACCACCACCAGGTCACCTCAAATGCGACACCGGGATGAACCGTCAAGGTTTTTTCCTGGAAGAGCTTTCTGACATTATGGGTCGGATTAAAAACAAATCGTTACTACATGCCGTCACTGGTCTTATGAGCCACTTATCCAATGAGAGTGGCTCTATTGATCAGCAACTTGCTCGGTTAAACACAGCGCAAAAGATCTGTGCCCAGTACGACCTAAAACCGATCAGTCATATTAGTGCTTCCCATGGCGTCTTAACTCATCCAGCCTCTCACCTAGATATGGTGAGGTGTGGCATTAGCCTGTATGGCTACTGGCCTTATTCAACGACAAAAAAACACCTAGCGAAAGAACACGGTCATCTGCTTCAGCAATTAACACCTATCATCAAGTGGAAAACCCATATTATCCAAATCAAGTCGATACGACCAGGGGATGCTATTGGTTATCAAGGCACCTATAAAGCAAAGAGCCATATGACGATCGCTGTGATTGCTATCGGCTACCACTATGGCTACCGGATTAGGCCAACTTCATATGGTAAAGCTCATGTCCTTGTGAGAGGACAGCGGTGTCCTTTTGTTGGTAAAATTTCGATGAATACTGCCACCATTCATCTGCCGCCAGTCATTGATTTCGCCGAAGGCGATCAGGTAACACTTATCGGCACCAGTTCCGGCGACTCCTCTAGTCAATTAAATAGCGAGTCTCTAGAAATCACCCTTGACGATCTAGCCGCTTGGTGCCATACCAGCATTTTTGAAACCCTCACCATGCTTCATCCATCAATTCAAAGAATATTGGTATAAAATCTGTGACAGCGTGACTTTTAGCCACAATGATTGTCTCCGTAGCAGTATCCGTTAACACTTGACCACCATTATCCTAAATATGCCATTGCACCCATTTTCGGTAATATTCGAGGCTTTAACATCGTCAGTAAAAATCGTAAGACATGGGAATAACATGGTTTTTTACACAACAGACAGCCCTATAATTTCTTTAATGATGATATTTTAGTAAGGTCTCTGTCTCTCAAGCAACCTTGTTGTCTACTTACTTGTTAATAAACTATAGAAATAAAATAAATAATCCGACAAAGAAACTTGTTTTGTATAATTAATTTCTCGATAATTATTATATGATCAAAAAATCATGAATATTCTCAGAATTATAAACAGCTTTTTCACCTTCTTGAGCTTAATTATCCTATACCACGGGGTAACCGGCTGTAAAGTTTTCACTGCCACCAGAAATACTGATTCTCATCTGAAAACTGACCACGGTAAATACTATCCCAAGATCACTGATCTACCAGGCTATTTTGCCTGGTTCAGAGCCGATCGTTCTCTCTGTTCAGCCACATATATTGGTTATGGTTTTTTTATCACAGCGGCTCACTGTTTTATTGGCAACTCCAATAATCAGCTCAAATTTGCGTACATTGAGTATATTGCTCAGTCGCTGAGAGGCCAGAAAATAAGAAACACATTAGGAGCCAAAGATTTCATTGGCGTGGCTATTCACAATCAGTTTAAGCGGATACAAAAAGAGAATTTTTTTGACCCATCGAATGACATTGCTATCTTTAAACTTCGTATTCCTGATAATCTACCGGTTTATGCTAAAGCCGAACTACCTCTCAGCAACGAATTTAGTTCTGATCGTCTCAAGGGAAAAATCTGGATTTATGGCACAGGAATAAATCGGAATGTTTACGGCTCTAGAGAAGGGTTTTTCGGTGGCTATACTCATGTTCAAAAAGGCACAACAATATTGATGAATACGATTCATAAGATGACTTTTAATTTTAGTAGACTCTTCAACCAAGAGAAGCGAGATTCTTTCGATGACTCAGTGTTTTACGGCACGAATAACAAGGATAACCTATCACCAGAGGCTATCTTAGGGGTTTGTTCTGGGGATTCTGGAGGACCGGTGATTAAGAAGGTTGCTCAACATAACGTTCTGGTGGGAGTGGTATCAGGCGGTGTGCCTGCCTTAATAGAAAAACCTAAGATCCTCGCTGAAGGCAACACAAGATCATGTGATAGTGTCGCTATCATGTTAAATCTCCATAGTCATATTGGTTTTATCGATACTCATATGCAAGCCTTAAATCTCAAAGATCAACGACAACCATCCGATGGACATCAACCCAGGGCACGACCAACTGAGAGTCATCAGAAAAAACAAACACTTCCTGATAATCCACCTACTAACAGCGACGAGCTTTTCTCTGAAGATGAGGCTTTTTTCTAAGTAGTAACCATTAAAGTTCTTACACCTTGTTGACAACAGGTTCGCTCATGACAAGTTATAATGAAGATCTAAGAAGTAAATCATTTTATAAAGCAGCCCAGGATAGTTCCACTGTTGTTTTAAGGTCCACTTATCTTATGATATTGGTAGTTCTAGTACTACCTTATCATCTGCTCATTAGTTGTAAGAGCAGCATTAAAACCGATCATGATTTGTCTACTGACCAGGGAATAGAATACCAAAAAATCACAGATTTACCAGGCTACTTTGCCTGGCTGTTAACACACCTACCTCAAGAAGATGGTAGTCATGGCAGCACCGGAAAATGTGGTGCCACCCATATTGGTGACAACTTTTTTCTCACGGTAGCCCACTGTTTTATAGATAGCGGCGACACTTATACCCCACCTGTTTCTATGGAATTAATCGTACGAATCCATGATAAAAAATCAAAAAGAAAGTTAGGCATCGTTCCGAGT
>JAPOQT010000313.1 GCA_026710525.1 Pseudomonadota bacterium | reverse complement strand
AGGTTTAATTGTTTCGCGAGTCGTGCGATGGCATCACGATAATGAATTTCTCCCTGTGCTGCTGATTCAAGCACAGGCCTCATTAAACTCTGAAAATCTGGCACAGCCAATGGGATAAACTCCTAACCGTTTAACAAAAAAGTCCTTAACTCTCGGCCTCAGGAGAGACTAAGACTGAAATCAATGGTCACAGCCATACTTAAGGGTTAACCATAGCAAAAAACAAAACAAAAATCAAGGAAATGTTTTATATCTATTTCTTGTAATTTGTTAACTACTATCAAACACCCAACTCTGATACCATTATAGTGCTAATCATGAGCTCATCTAAGCCCATATCGATTCATCAATGAATAATAAGAAAACTTGTGTCATTGTGTCATAATTAAGGTGGTTTTTTTTACCATTTTTATCTCTCGATAAAGAACAATACGGAGCATAATCTCCTTGGTTATCGACATGAGTCGATAACCAAGCCGAAAGCATAAAATTTTATCCCTTCATGTCTTGAGATTTTTGCCTCTTTCGACGACAACATAGAAGAAGTGTGAAGGAATTAAAATCGCGCTTGTCTTGCTAACAATACACTGCTCTTTGAGCACAATATGACAGCAGGTCAATCTTTGAGAGCTATAAAATCCCTATGGTACAGATTAATTCTAGGATGTTTAACCAAAAACAAGTATAGTAGAGGGTGATTAGTCGTAGAGCACAGAAGTTATTAATTTTTTCAACATTCAAAGATATATCTACGATACTTCCCATAGGCCACGAAGATTTTAAAGACCTTCGAAAAGAGCGATGTTATTAAGTTGATAAAAAAAATTCTCTACCAATTAATCACAAGAGTTCGTTATTATTTTCTGCTTCGCCCTAGACACTGTGGTAAAAGTTTGTTACTTAGCACATTCAAATATTTATTTCCTGGAGAGCAAGAATTACTCCAAGGTTTATATATTGAAGATATATGGGACTCGTCGACAAAATATCCTGTGTTACGGCTGAATTTTGATGGCAAATATCATGAATCTGGTGATCTTCATAGCCACATTCTAGAAGAATGGCATCAAAAAATAGGTCAGCTTGTTATGGTGCTTGTGGATGAATACGGCAAACCTTTTTTAGATTCTTTAAATCATCTAAACTCACCCTAGCCAATAAAGATTATTTGCATGGATTCTATATTATTATCAAAGGAAGTTCTCGTTATATTTGCTCTGCCTTTAATCACAGATATTACCATGTTCTCCAAAGCCAATATGTTTTCATGACTTAACCACCTCAAAAATATTAATTTAAGTCCTAGATATACTAGCATCTGTGGTTATATTGATCATGATTTAGATATCGTGTTTATCGAGAAAATTAAGCACTGGTATAACGGCTATTATTGGACTACTTCTAATCTTTAATGAAAAAATTTGAAAACTGGTGGCTTGATGCCATTACTCCCTTCGATCTCGAGAAAATTAAAGATAGCAGCTCTGTTATTCCAATGTGGCTATCTCACCATTACTGAAACATAAAAGAAGATGACGATGAGTTGTAGCATTTAGGTTTTCCTGACTTTGAAGTTAAGAAATATTTTTATGAAAGATTCTTAGAATCTATTACAGACCAGAAAATATGAAAGAGCAAGGACGAAGACTCATAAAATTTTTTAGAGAAAAATTGTTTTCAAAGGTTTGCCAATAAAAATAAACTTACGACTGCTTTAGCTGGCATACTTAGTGAGTGGCATAAAGATCGTTTAACAGCAAAAGAATCATGGTATGCCTCCACCCTTTTCCTCCATTTCAATACGAGCGACCTCACGTTACACCCTGAAGAATCATCAACTCAAGGGCGTCGTGATTTAATGCTAGCAATCGAAAAACAAATTTTTATTTTTGAGTTTAAATTGTAGACCAAGCAAAAAATAAGGAGAGGCCCCTTGATCACCGGGTAGGGCAAATACGAGGGAAAGAGAATTGTAACAAATACCAAGGCGTGATCAACCTATTCATTTAATCGCTCTGGTGTTTGGCACACAAGAATGAGGTCTCGTGGGTTACCAACATGGGGCGATATAATGACCTGTTTTATAGACGGGCCCAATGATTTTAGATTTGAGACAGCTTGACACCCACACAGACGACGTTATTCTGGTACCAGTGATAAGAGAAAAGGCACCCACGAAAAACTCGTGGATGCCTCGGAGAAGAAACAAAGCGGTATTAATGTAACTGAGTCTCCCATAAGTGTCAATAAATATTTTTACCGGCGTGCGCCGCCCGCATAGCCGTCCTATTTCTAGGCTAAGTAATAGGATTTTTTATCCTTAACGCCTGTTACTTATGAATGAAGAGAAAAGATTTGTCTAGGGTTTTCCCCTATTCAAAACCAATGGCTCATTTTCCCTCTATAAAATTGACAAGCCAGGAAATAGCTGTTGCTGCCTTGGCATCATTCATCGTGATTGTTCGCTGTTATATTTAAGGCGACGGCAATCTCTTGATAGACAATCTTTTACCTAAAAAATAAAAACAGAACTCTTAAGCTCTCCCTTCACTATCGTCTCCTAACTACCAAATGATAGTGAATAGTTGCGTTACTGAGTAGTTTGGGGAACTCTACTTAGCTGAGTCATCATCACTTTTAGGTATAGAAAAAACTTT
>JAPOQT010000312.1 GCA_026710525.1 Pseudomonadota bacterium | reverse complement strand
CTTTCAGGATTATGAGTTATCTCGAGATGTCCCCATCACTATTTTAATCGATGATCAAGCTAAGGGCTATGGTGAGCTTTTGGCTAATACGTTGAGGATTAGTCAAAGGGCTATTGTTGTTGGCGCTGGAGCTGAAGATAAAACGGGAGGTCATTCATTTGAAATTAACCATGCCGTCTTAGAGCCAAATAAGCCAAATAACAAATTCCAATATCTTTTTGGTCTTACATTTGACCTTGACGGTAACCTACTGGCTAATCGTGGTATGAGCTATGATATTCATTTAAACGCTCAAACTGGTGAATTTTCTACCTCTAAAACACAAAACCCATCTTTACCATGGCAGCGATTAGGCAATCATTTTTTTCGCAACTCATTTTTTTCAAAAAAAATTGAGCCTTTGCCTTACTATGATTATGGTATGGTTTCACCATCGATTATCCATTACTTGAGTAATCGCCATTATTCTCGAGTCATTGACAACGTTCGTACCAGTGTTGATCCGCCTAAGGATCAAGTGAGCCTGAATTGGGGCGATTTTATGAACGACATTAACCTGAGTAAGGAGAATAATAGACGGTTGGCAAAAGATATGCTACTACTATCTAAATATGAGTATGCTGGTCATAGAGGCGTCAACAACAAAACAAGACGAGCTATTGAAATCATCAAAAAAGATGCGACACTCGATGAAACCTTACAAATAGCTTCGGATTATTTCTATTACTTGAAAAAAGGTAAAGATGATGGCGAGTTTCAGATTGTTGATTTCCAAGTGTTAACTAACCCAGAAAATCCATACTAGGTTAAGGTTTGGGTGTGATGGTGATATGGGGTCTCGTGTAGTCAAGAATGATAAAATAGAGTTCATTTTTTTTAGGAGTGAGGTGATAGGAAACATTCCTCTGATCTAATGCTCCTGGGGAGCGATAGTGGATGATGTATGACTGCCCAGGTTCAAGGAAATAGCGCTCCATCATGATTTTGCCTGGGAGAGTGCTCCATGATCTCGTGTCTGCTGTTTCAGTGATAATACCAATGAGGTTAGCCATTACACCGAGTAAAGGATTTATTTGGTGCAGCTCATGGGTAATAGCACCTTTAGCCACTAACCGAGTTAAACTTTTAGCCGTCAAGGATAGTCGTTTTTTCTCGAGAACAGAGCGAGCAATACGATCATGATCTTGGACAAGTTCACCGTGATTTCGGTAACGACTTTCTGGCCAAGATGACCGAGATACATTAGCCGATTGTTTTTTAATCTGAAAATCGTATTCGGGAAAAGGGACTGAAATATTAGGAATCACTGGCCAAGCATAACGAATAATTTGATCTCCCAAGGCAAAAACAAAACTCTGAGAAACTTTACCCACAGATGGGTATCCCTTGGCTAAAACAATCACCCCTCCTCTACTATTATGTTTTTTCACAAGATTGAGGTGAGACTGATACTTTTGACTAAGTGAGCTCGTGATTTCAGAGCGACCTTGTTGCTTGGCAAGGAGATATAAGCTCCGGATTAAACTGTTCGGTGTCGTGCCTCCTTGATAGCCTCCGTCATAAGTTTCCAGGGCACGGCGATAATCAATGATCGCACTATCGTAGTTTTTATTTGCCTCAAATATCAACCCCGAAAGATACAGAGCAAAGGCATCCCTGTGATATTCATAGCTACCTGTGGCTTCCTCATCTTTCAGTAACTCTCTGAGACGGGTGTTAATTCTGCGTGCTTCTATGTGAGCTTTGCTCAGAGAGCCACCTTCGATATACATAAGAGCCATCATGGTGTGTAAAGCGATAATCTCATAATCTTCACCAGCGTAATCTATAGTACTATCGTTCACCACAAAAGACAGGGCTCCTTGAGATAAACTTTTAGTATAAAGTTCATCAATAAGTGCTGATGCTTTCATGTAAGATTTTTCTGCTAACTTATACTGTTTTTGATGATGGTATAGAGTGGCTTGTTCTAAGAAAAAGAGTAAACGATTTTTCCCCTTACCATGACCTAAGGTTCCTGATTCACTAATGAGTTTCTCGGCCTTGGCTAGTTGACCGAAAGAGATCGCCTCTTTGATACTCGCCATTTTGTCA
This sequence comes from Pseudomonadota bacterium, assembly GCA_026710525.1. Classification (GTDB taxonomy): domain Bacteria; phylum Bdellovibrionota_B; class Oligoflexia; order Oligoflexales; family Bin106; genus Bin106. The sequence goes on along the minus strand of JAPOQT010000312.1, from coordinate 2,086 downwards.
CTATGTGTCATACAACCGTATGACACAAGGGCCAATAACAAGGTGGCATAGCGTAAAAAATAACACAAAAAAAACACGCTGACCCTCAGGAGAACTCTCGTTAATGGCAGGGAGTATTCACAAAACAGTGATACCATTGGCTTAGTCTATATAGTTGATAATATCGGGAGTAATAACTCTTAAGGTCTGACTTGGGACCTTCGGAAACGTTTTTTAATACGTTCTTTATGGGACCAAATAATCTCTGAGGTTTCAAGACTCGTTAGTCTCATAAGGGTTTGGTAGGTGACCGTTTTTAATTTGCCTTGTGAGTGCACACTTGAGCTCACAGCGCCAACCAGTAAAAAGTCGGCGCCAATTTGTTGTCCTCTTTTACGAGCAGCACTTTGTTTTACCTCGCCACTTTCCGTTTGATACCTCATTTCATCAAGAATCTTGGCCCGACTTTCACCATCGATAAACCTTACCTTACCTGAATTGATCAGTTCATCAGAAACAAATTCGGTAAGTGCTTTCGTATCAATATGTTCATCGGTGCGGTTAGTCATATCACCGACGACTATCACAGGCTTACGCTGTTTTTGTGAGAGGAAGTTCTGATACCAGGCCGTTTTAGTCAGTAATTTTTGGACAGCTTTTTCTGCTGTCACACGAGCATCTGTTTCGTTCCACTTATCGTCGACAATTTCAACAGCGTCTGGATCGCTATATTCACCTCGAAAGGTTGTACAGCTAGCACCTAAGATAACAACACTCAGGGTGATAACTAAGGAAAGATTAATATTGGGTGCTGGTATGAGTAACCACATAATGAATCCTTTGATAATATTGATAAGTTAACTATTCACACGACGATACAACTAAATTTACTTGAGTTGCTTGATAATGACTAGTAAAATCTATACCGCTCACTAGTTACGGAACCCTATTATCGATAAATACCGCAAAAAACATAAGTATCCTTTTTACCCAGATTACCCAGAAAATATGAGATTAGGTTTGTGATGGTGAGAACATGTCATGTGTTAGATCGTTATGATCACTTGATGATGCAGTTACAGAATCACCCTAAGTTTTCTGCGGTGAAGAGAGTAGTGGTCGTAACTAAATATGCTCACATGGCTGCCGTGAAAACGTTAGCCCAAGAGCGATCCCATTGCCACTTTGCCGAGAATCGTTTAGAAGGTCTCAAGGAAAAAAAAAGCGCCCTCAAGAATTATCCTATTTCCTGGATTTATCTTGGTGCTTTACAATCAAGAAAAATCAAACAAATTGTCTCCTTAGCTGATGAAATTCATTCGGTGGCTTCTTTGGGCCAGCTTCGTCATATTGCGAGAGAAGCCACTAAACAAAACAAAGTGATCAACGTTTATTTACAAGTTCATTTAGCTGAGCCTCAAAAAAACGGTTTTGTTATCAGTGATCACCCCCTATCCTGGTTGGCTAATTGTCATCATGATCATAACCAAGTTGTTTCTTCTGATACTTTAGTGGATGATCATGAAGATAAAATGCTCTGGCGACAAGAGAGTGCCCCTGTGAGATCAGCAGTGAAAATATTAGGACTCATGGCTATGCCACCATTAAGTCATAGCCGTCATTATAAGTTGACTAGTCTTATACCGACGAGTTACTACCATATTGTGTCATTAGGACGTGGTTATGGTTTTCAAGAGATATCACTCGGTATGTCAGAGGACTGGTCGGCTGGGCTTACGGCAGGTGCCACTGAAATTAGAATTGGTCGGTCTATTTTTCAAAGGGAGTTGTGACATGATAAGATGCTTGAGTGCTATTTTATCAAGCTGCTATCAAGGTTTGTTGCGATCAACAATTAACAATAACTATCACTGAAAGAGAGGTGTTCATGGCAGTTGTTCGACATATTCCTTCATTTAATTGGCTCGATTACATTTCAGGGACAAAGTCGATCCGTCAGTCATTTATTAAAGGGGTAGGGGATGCCCTGCGGGATTTAGGTTTTTTCTCTTTAAGTAACGTAAATTTAGAGCAAAAATTTCTGAGTGATTATTATCAAGAAGTGTCTCGGTTTTTTGCTGAACCAACAGAGCTGAAAAAAAAGTAT
>JAPOQT010000311.1 GCA_026710525.1 Pseudomonadota bacterium | reverse complement strand
CCCCTACCGCCGAAATCAACGACATATGAGATATCACCAAGGGATGATTTGATAAGGGTGGAATCTTTTTATAACGCTGAAACGGGTCGGTGTGAGATGAGAGGGCTGTTTAATGAAGCTGGAGGTCTGGTTCATTAATGGTGAGCCATAAGCGTTTAACTGCAATGACACGATTAATTTGGCGAGTAAAAGTCACCAGCTCGGTAGTTATTTTAGGCTTTGTTTTCTCTTGGTCATCCCAAGTTTTGTCTGCTATTGGTGGTCAAAAGGTTCTGTTTAAAGACTACCCTTTTTTTCTCAATCTCTCTCGGTGTGGTGGCGTACAAATAGAGGATGGTGTTTATCTAACAGCGGCTCATTGTGTTGACGATCACAGTGAGCTAGCTGTTCGTTATACTCATCAGTATCAAACCCACAAAGAGAGAGATTCGGTTCAAGAGCATAGCAAGAAAACTTCTAGCCCGACTTACTTTATATCTGGTTTGTTTACGAAGCCTATTAAACATCCCGCTCTTGATGTAGCTATTTTTTTTCGTTTTCCTAACTTAATTGATGTCGTAGAGATAAATACTGAGCGAGGTAAGGTATCGCTCTCTCTCTTTGATGACATATTGCCATCAGAATCTCTTCCTATGGATCAATCGCGTTGGTGGAATTTTTCCTCTTATGATAGTTACTATATAGTAGGAAAAGGAGGGAACCCGCGTGAAGAACTTAGAAAGATCGAGATCGAGCTTATTCGAGAAAAGCCTAGCGCCTTTCCTTTTGATGGGGCAGTGTCTTACTTAAGGTTTATCGCATGTCTTCTGGAAGATGAGGAAGGTTTTTGTGCTGCGGTAAAACAAGAATCAGAGGAGTACAGCGCTACTTGTGGCGGGGATTCTGGGTCGCCTGTGGTTGGTGTTCGAAAAAAAGATGGTGGTGACCGTGCATATAAGCAGCAGCTTATTGGCATCAATGTGAGTCACCTTACGCTTGCTGGTAATATTGAAGAAAATTGTGGTCATGTTCCCATTCGTGTACCTACTTTTTACTTTTTAAAATGGGCCACTAAGCGTATTAAGGAGTGGAAGAAGCGCCAAGAAAGCAGTGACTCTCAATGTCGAGCGCTTCGGGTGTGGCGAGAATTATAGGCTTTAGCGACAAATATGGCAATAATTTTATCAGTAGTTTATTGAAGAGCGTGATTATAAATTTAAGCCAAAATCAGGCTTGAAGAACCCCCAGATGTTTAGGTGGTGTGTTTGCTTTTGAGCTACCATCGGAGGCTCTATCAGATATTAGAAAACTCACAGTGATGTTACAAAAAATGGGTTGTTTATGAGGCCTCTAGGCAGGGCATTTTTTCTTGGCGCCTCCCTTCAAGAGATGGCTCTCACTTAACAGCAAAATTTGTGTTGTGATAAAATTAGTTTTGTTCGTTATTTGGTTAATAACTTCGGTGTGTTTGATTGTGATTGTTAGGAGTATTTATGAGACATCTCATTTGTTCTTACAAGTTTCAGTGGTTGGCGTTGTCGACATTAGCACTTGCTGTTGTGTGTATCCTTTTTATGTCGTCACCTAGTGATGTCATGGCGTT
>JAPOQT010000310.1 GCA_026710525.1 Pseudomonadota bacterium | reverse complement strand
GGCAGCCATTTATTAAGCAGGCTATGAGTGGTGACGGCGAAAGTGATCGTTTATGGCGAGGTAATTATGTCCATCAGGCTATTGATTTATCGCTCAAGAGAAAAAGCTGGGTTGATCCTTTAGCGTTTGGTTTTGTTCGTCAGTCTTTGCCTGAGAAAAACGTAGTAGAGGCAGCCATTCTTGAAGCTAAGCAAAGTTATGATTTTTTACAAAATTACTTAGCTCATGCTGACGACTACTTACCTGAAGTATCGTTATGTGGTTTGGCACCAGACGGTTTGATTACTGGCAAAGCAGATTTGGTAGTAACCCATGAAGATCGTGTTGAGATCATTGATTATAAGTCAATATCCCTATTATTTTCTGGTGACGGCGAATTAGCAAAGGACCATGATGAACTGAAAGAGGAGTTAGTTCATCGTGGTTATGATAAACAGCTCGATTTTTATCGCCAGTGCCTCTCGAATATACATCGAGACAAGCCTATTGTTTGTTCTCTTTTTCTCACGAAAAATCTCACCATGGTGCAGATGATTCCTTGAGGTAGCTGTTGTTAGCACTTAAAAGCGGGCGTGTGTTTTAAGACCTTTGACTCACTTAGTGGTATATGTAATAACAATTTTAGAGCCTTCTTGGACGTAAGTAGGACTAATTTTAAAACCACGAGATGTTTGACCAATGATAGCCATATCTTTTTTATGAAAAACTTTGTCGTCAATGGTTAAGCTGGTAATAGCCTTGGCTTTTTTGGCAAACTTGAATTCTGTTTTAAGCTTAAGACTTTCGCCTGTTGCTGACTCACTAATATGGCTGGCAAGAGAGTTAAACTTTTTGGACCAAGAAGTGCTGCTGTCAATAGAGAAGGTGTTACCATTTGTGTTTGTGGCGAGTTGTGGATAGATTTCACTCTCATTTTCAATAAAGGCGTAAAATGTGAATGAATCTTTTTCTGAATAGTTGGCTTGCCAAAATGTTAGAAACTCATCAGCTGTGATAAATGACGTATCATCAGATACGACGACCACAATTTTTGTGCTGTCATCAGAGAAGAAATTTGCCAGTGTACCGTGACTACTGACAAATCCGGCGTTAATTTGGAATTGCCAAAAACTTTCCCATGTGAGAGGATTAGGCCCCCTTTTATCACAAGAATTGGTGTCATCACACTCACGGTCCCATTCCTCATCAGCAACACCAGCAGACTGGCGACATTCACTTAAGGTTTTCTTTTTACAGAGCAAATTAATAGCCGTGTAAAGAGCGGTCACGCTATGGATGAGGGTAGGAATCACCTGAATTCTATGCTTATCAAATCTGTATGTTAATTTATCAAGGCAGATAGTTTTGTTTGAATTAAATCCCCCAGTACAACTAGCGATAGCCATTTTTCTGAGGTAGGTTTTTGTGGTGCCAGAAGTAAGAGATGCTAAAAAATCACTAAAACCATTTTTAATTGAGCTAGCATGTTGGCGCATAATACTAGCGCTGTTATCCAAAATCCAGAGCATTTCAACATTACCCTGGTAATTTTCTAAGAGCTTGCTTGCCACAATGAAGGTCTCTTTTTCATCACTATTGGCAGCAGATTCTTTCCAGTCAATTTTTTCACCAGCCTTAATCTCTGGATCATCAATGTCATCAACATTATTTTGTGGTGTGACGTTTGTTTGAGCTGTGGCATCAGAGAAGTCGAGATCTATATCAAGAACTCGCCCACCATCTCCTCTGAACCCATTGTCTTGGCAGGAGGTAGCCATCATCATCACAAAAGTCACAGTTGAGAATAATTGTGATGGCATGAATATTTTATTGAGATTAACCACGACGATAACCCATGAATTATGATAGCGCTTCTCTGATACCCTTAAAATATTTATCAGGGAACTCATACTGCCTGTTTAGGTATCTCCCAAGACTCTTAATCGAACATATGATAAATATTATTTAATTCACCCGACAGATCTTCCTGAAGTATTTGATAAAACTAATGATTTTAAGTTACTTTGGGTAGTCATTATCTCAGTGTGCCCAGTTGTTAGGATGCTACCCCCTTTTTTTTATTACTTGGTGTGATTTATTTTAAGAGCATATCCTGTCAAAATTATTCAAGCTGGCAGTGTTTGGGCAACTTATGGATAATAGGAGAGTAGCCAGATGTGAGCTGGATTAGAACCACGTGACATCTGTTCACAAGAGGCCACAGAAGAGTGAATGGCAAAAGTTGTGCAAATTAGTTCAGCTTGAACTCACCCTCAGATTGAATAATCTGAGAGACCAAACCATAATCTTTTGCTTCCTGGGCATTCATCCAGTAATCGCGTAGGGTATCTTGTTCAATTTTTTTCTTACTTTGTCCACAGGCATCGGCGAGAATCGAGTTCAGTAAATCCCGAGACTGAAGGATATCTTCGGCATAAATTTCTATATCAGACGCTTGACCTTGGATATAACCCATAATTAATGGTTGGTGAATCAGAAATTTGGTGTGAGGCAGGCTGAAGCGGTTTTTTTTATCAACAGCACAATTGATAATTGTCGCGATACTGGCACAAAGTCCAGAATTCAGCACCCAAACGTCACTGTCAATAAAGCGGATGGTGTCATAAATCGAGAGTCCGCTACTCACTTCGCCACCCGGTGAGTTAATAATTAGTTTAATCGGATCGTGACATGTGTTGTTCATGACGTAGAGGGATTGAGTTATTTTTTCGGCAATATGCGAGTTCACGCCACCCGAGAGAAATAATGTTCTAGAGTCAAATAGTTTGGACCAAAGGTGGTGTTTTTCAAGGTCACGTAAGAGAGAATTTACCTCGGACATAATGTGTGTCTTTCTAGTGAGTCATTTGTTGTCGTTGTTCGGCCATATTGCGCTATATTACATGATCAGTGCCCCATCGACTAAAGGTAGATTGTAGCACATCTTAAGAGTATGGATCAAATTCTGGCTGCTGCTGGTTATGACTTGGTGTTTGGTCACTTATTTACCGTGATCAACAAGGTCACAAGAGACTCGGGTGAAGGGGTCGTGTTGAGATGCTCTGAGAGAATATAGACATGTTTTGCTTTCGGATTTAACAAAGACTTATGGTGACTGGGAGAGTATAACAATTGGCCGAGAGCTTCACCTGTGGTTTTAGCAATAACCTTAAGTTCACTGACCCTCGTCATCATGGGGTCGCCCTTGGCAAGTCTTTTGCTGATGGTGTCAAGGATAGTTTGATGGTGCAGCAAGTTAGCTTTAGAAGTCTGGGGCCAAGTGTTATTAATAGCTGTGGGAAGGGTTTTCAATTTTAGGGGTGAGAGACTAAAGTGTGCCCGCAATTGATTGAGTCCTTTGATTAAACTGTGATGGCTCACAGGATCTTTGTTGCCATCGAGAAATGGTAGGGAATGATTAGGAAATTTTGTTCGCAAAAACCACATCACAGGGCCAAGTTTATGATGAGATTTTGGCCAACAACGAAAAGATAGTGAGATCACTTCACTTTTGTTTTGCTTTTGCCATGGTAATGTCATGAAGTTATGCCAGGTGTGAAATG
>JAPOQT010000309.1 GCA_026710525.1 Pseudomonadota bacterium | reverse complement strand
TGATACTGAGGTGATTGTTCATTTGATGGCTCAGTCGTCATCGTCTGATTGTATGGATAAAATCATCGATGCTGTGAATCAACTGAGGGGTGGTTTTGCCCTTATTTTTTTAGTGGATGGCAAAGTATTCGCTGTGAGGGATCGACACGGGCTACGTCCTCTTGTTATGGCTGAGAAATCAGGTGTTCATGTGGTGGCTTCGGAGTCTTGCGCCCTTGATCTTCTTGATATACCTTACCAGCGAGACGTCAGGCCAGGTGAGCTTGTTTGTATTGATCAGACAGGACGCTTAACCACGAAACAGATTATGCCGCGGGCAAAAATGGCTTTTTGTTCTTTTGAGCCCATTTATTTTTCCAGACCAGACTCCCTGTGTGGTGGTCGAAGTATTTATGAAATGAGAAAGCGTATTGGTGCGGTCCTTGCCCGTCTGTATCCGGTGAAAGCTGATGCGGTGATTGCGGTCCCTGATTCAGCCACTCCTATTGCCATCGGTTATGCTGAAGCCACTGGAATACCACTTGAGCTTGGTATGATACGTAACCATTATATTGGCCGCACCTTCATCCAACCATCACAAACTCTCCGTGATTTAGGAGTAAAGTTAAAGTTCAATGCTTTAGAAGAGGTGCTTTCAGGCAATGATTGTGTGGTGATCGATGACTCCATTGTGCGAGGCACCACATCTCTCAAGATAGTACGTATGCTTCGGAAAGCGGGTGCTCAAAAAATTCATTTTCGGGTCGGCTCACCACCAGTGACTCATTCATGTCATTATGGTATTTCAACTCCTGACCGGCAAAAACTGATGGCAGCCCAGTTTGATGTTGATCATATCCGCGAGGAGCTTGATGTTGATAGTTTAGGGTACTTAACCCGTGAAGGTTTAGCGGAAGCCCTTGATTCTCGAGAGTACCGGAAAACAGAGGTTCCTGACCTAGATCTAGACGATGCTCAAGATTCTGAAAAAATTGGTTACTGTATGGCATGTTTTAGTGGTGATTATCCGGTGGTTATTGATGATCCTAGAGCTTACGAATCCCATCCAACAGATAAGGGTGGCTGTGGTTATTTTTCTGAAAAACCCTTAGTATCATGAAAGACTAGCATGACATCTGATCATCACCAAGCTCGTCCCACGAATTATGTTCTGGATTATACCTCCCACGCCCTCGGGAGTGTTTTGGCTAGCGCAGGTAAGACTCAAGTGATCGTCACTTGCTCTCATTTAGAGGAGGTGCCGTCATGGTTACGCCCGAACAAATCAGAGCAGGGGTGGGTGACCGCCGAGTACAATCTTTTACCGTCATCAACTCAACAAAGGCATAAACGGGAACGGTCTCGGATATCTGGTCGAACTTCTGAGATTCAACGCATCCTGTCCCGCTCTTTACGCGCTGCCGTTGACCTTACCCAGATTCCTGGGCAAACCCTGATCTTTGACTGTGATGTTATTTTGGCTGACGGTGGTACCCGGACCACATCCCTCAATGGTGCTATGGTTGCTCTGATTCTTGCCATATCCCGTTTACAAAAACGTGGCAAATGTGCAAGTAATACCCTCAAAGATCTTATTGGCGCCATCTCCATTGCCACCCATGACAAAGGTCTGATTGTGGATCCTGACTATAATCATGATTACTCAGCTAACGCGGATATAACGGTGGTAATGAATTCAAAACAGCAGCTGGTTGAAATCCAGGGATGTGCTGAAAAACAAGCTTTTTCACCGACGACTTTACAGGAAATCGTGGCGTTAGCAGGTGTGAGTTTGGCACCAACATTTGATTATCTTGAGCGGTTAAAGGATGAGTATTTGGCTTAGTATATTAATAGGGCAAAAAGGCTTTTAGCTGAGATACCCTGTGTTTTTAAACCTGTTTATTAATAGAGGATGGTTTTATGTCGTATTTAGTGGTTTTTCTTTTTGTTTATGCCGTCTTTGAGCTGGCTGAAATTTGGTTAAAATATCTTAATTATCAGTACGTGAGTTGCCAGGATAGACAAAAATCATGTCAAAAGGTTTTAGGTATTTCTGAGGACAACTTGCAGAAGTCATACGCATATTTCAAGGATCATTACTATTTTAGTTTGTTAAAAAAAAGCCTCTATCTTGTTTGTTTCATTTTGTTTTATGCCCTAGGAGGGCTCACTCTTTTTGAGCAGATAGCATTAAGTCTTTCTTCTTATGTGAATGGTGCTGAGATGGTTACCGGTATTATTTTCTTCGCTTTTACTGCTGTGGTCACAACAATATTAGGACTCCCTCTAGATTATTACGCCACATTTGTTCTTGAACAGAAACATGGTTTTAACAAATATACCACACGACTTTTTTGCACAGATATTCTGAAATCGACGGTTATTAGTCTTGTTTTGTCGAGTGTGTTTTATGGTTTGTTTATGTTCCTGATTTCAATGGGTGGATTTTGGTGGCTCACCACCTGGATTCTCGCATCATTATTTTTATTTTTAAGTTGCTTAATACAGCCATTGATCAACCACTGGTTTTATAAATTTGCCCCCATAGATCGAGACGGCGATGATCAGGCTTTATATGACGGGTTAGTTGATATGGCTAAAAGAGTGAATTTTCAGCTGAGTAAGATTTTAAAGATTAATGGCTCGAAGCGCAGCACCCATGGTAATGCTTATTTCACTGGTTTTTTTAAGCAGAAGAGGGTTGTGCTTTATGATACGCTCATGGAGAAGCTGAACCATGATGAGTTACTCGCAGTGGTAGCACACGAATTAGGACACTATAAGCTTGGTCATCTTAAATTCCGTGTTATGCAAGCAACTGCCGTATCGTTTGTGGTGTTTGCTGGTTTATCTTTGATAGCAGCTCGTCCTGAGCTGGCCCAGGATTTTGGTTTTTCAGGTGCCACCCTGTATACCACCACGTTTTTCTTCTTTTTGTTTTTTAATAAAATTATCGTGCGTTTTTTACAGCCATTGTTTAGCTTTTTATCCCGGCATGATGAGTTTGCTGCCGATAGGTTTGCTGCTAGTTTATCTCCAGCTAAGGATTTAGTGGCGGGCCTCTTAAAGTTACGAGAAATGAACCAGACGATGCCTTTAACTCACCCTCTCGTTTCCTGGTTGTATGCCTCTCACCCTCCTGTGATTGAGAGAATTACCGTGCTTGAATCTATAGGAGACGAGGGTAAAGCTTAATTTACTGAGGTCACTTGCCGTGCCAAGATTATTTCAGTTACCCAAGATGTTGGTTTACGGTGGTAGTTTTGATCCCTGTCATTTGGGGCATATGAAAATTGTGTCAGTACTGGACCAATTGTTTACTGATAGTCGTATTGTGATAATGCCGAGCTTTCAATCATCATCCTATATCACTAACGGCTTAACAGAAAATCAGCAAGCCACTTTTAAACAACATCAATTCTCCTTTAACACGCGAGTGACCTTGTTACAGCTATCCCTTCGCGATCAAGTACTAAGTGATCGCGTGGCGGTGAGTCATCTTGAACAGCGGCTCGGGGGTGTGAGTATTACTTGGCACACGGTGGAGCGCCTGAGGCATATGTATGGTTTAGGAGCTGGGGAGTTATCATGGGTGATTGGTCAGGATCAATTGTTACATTTTCATACTTGGGACTACCCAGAAGATCTTTTAGAGTGGGTAACATTATGTGTTTATCCAAGGGGGCAGCAGACAGGTGCTCCCAGTGTGGATAATGGTCAGTCAGTGCTACTTACGGACCTGAAAAGTTGTCTTGATAACTTGAATTTTGAGGTTACAGGTATCCACCGTGACAAACATCATGGTGATTCTCAAACCATGGGTTTTGATGTGGCTGAGATTGCTAGTAGGGTATCACGACCAAAAAAAAATCTATCTCACGTTATTTTGATGGAAGGTCAGTTAATGAATATTTCTAGTACTGTTATTAGAGAGTTACTAGCAAGCAACCCTCGTCACCCTGATATGAGAAATTATGTTACTCAATCAGTCTATGATTTTCTCAAGAATATTTGATCATGATACGATAACCGAAGGAAAAAATGAATGCCACGGAGTGTACTATTTTTTTTTGAAAATATTCTGTTCATAAATAGGTTGAGGACATATGGTAAGTAATAGACAACTTCCCCTGGTTGGGGCACTGCTCGTTATAGCTCTCTGTTTGGGCTGTCGTATACTCAGCAAAAAGGACCAGTTTCTCAGTGGAGTGTCAGCCACATCGATGATTGATCTGAAGCAAGGTAATCCCCAACGTTGTGACTTGATTTATCCTATGATCTATGAAAAATCTCGCAAATTTTATGCCTTGATGTTTTCCAGAATGCCGAATATTCAGAATTCAATAGCCCGAAAAGTGGCTGAGCGTAATCGGCGTATGGTCCTTAACATGACTCGAAATCCTGATAGACCTATTCATCCTGTGGCTTTTTACGCTCTGGTGAAAGATTTTGAAACATCGATTATGTCTGATGGTTGGGGAGTGTATGATTTCCATAGAAAATCTTTAACCAGTAATTGCTCGAGCGGTGTGTGTCGGGGTCATTTTCAAATCGACACTGATATTGAAGAAAACTTTAGTTTGGGCGCCATATGTGGTGATTATGGTCTTGGTTTTCTTGGCCACAAGGGAGGTCCTGATTTTTGTTCCACTTTTTGGTGGTGGACTATGGCAGAAGGCGGTCAGAAATGTTTAAAATTAAAAGAAAATAATGGCTTTACCGGTGATGTGATGGCCAACAGATTTGCCTTACGTGGTAAAGTATGTCGTCTTGCTAAAGAAATTGGTTGGCTTAATTATCAAGTACAACATGGTGAGATATCTAGGGATGAAGTCATCGAGTTAAACCCTTGTAATGCTAAAAACTATAGCTGGACCATTGACACCTTTTCTTATGCCTATGAGTGTGCCTATGTGCAGCATAATCAGTGGTACCACCACGGGGTGAATGATACTTGGAGAAAGGCATACACTGGCTTTTTGTATGACCAGAGTTTTCGACCCCATAGTGGGAGAAGACCCCACGGCAAGTGGGTTGATGGTTATGAGTACTGTGCCGTGAAATATTATGCTGATTCTCATTATAAAAAAGGTACTCCTGAGTACCCAAAATTCTCGCCGAGTTCGATTCCGAAAGGTTTGTTACAGAGAGCAGTAAGACAGTTTGGTCATGATATTGGTGTGCCACCCGTTTGGGCTACTGAACCATGGACTCCACTATCACTATCTGATCAAGAAGCCACTCGTCAGTACAACATTCAATGGACACGACAGAACGGAGGGCAGCCCCCTGTGGTCGCAACAGTAAATTACCGAGTTGATCCGGTGACAGAAGGGGGAGGCAAGACTTCGGGTGATACTGATTTACACCCAGAGACTCCAACTCTCAGTAGTTCCCAGTCGGTCAAGGGCTCTCATTACCTATGTCAAGTGGGCAAAGACAAAGCACATCTCTATGGTCGTGGTCAGCCACAACCTGGCAGACAAGGTCATGTGGATAGTTTAGCAAAAGGTGCCATAGTTAAGCTAGCAACTAACTTTTCGAAGAATCGTTTTGGTTTGGTGAAAACCTTATCTGGCAAATGGATATTATTATCTGCCCTTAATTTACCTTGTCAGTTAGTCGAGTAGTGGTATAGTGTGGATGACTTGAGAGCTCCTTTACTATCTAGCGGTGATTTCCTTATCTTAATCACTCATAGGTAGCCATGGCTCGCCCTCTCATTAGACTGCTATAAGTATGATGTTAACCAGTTAAAGTAAAACTATGGCACAAACTCCTTGGTATCCTGTTAAATCGGTGGACCCTGAGATTTACCAACTCATTGAATTAGAGCTTGCCCGTCAGCGTTCTACCCTTGAGATGATAGCTTCTGAGAACTTTTTACATCCAGCGCTGATGGCTGGTATGGCGAGTCCATTCACTAACAAATACGCTGAAGGCTTGCCTCATCGTCGTTATTATGATGGTTGTGTGCATGTGGACGCGATGGAAGAACTAGCGATTAAAAGAGTCACCGAGTTGTTTGGTTGTGAGTTTGCTAACGTTCAACCACACTCAGGTGCTTCAGCTAATGCAGCTGTGATGATGTCATTGCTTGAGCCGGGAGATAGGGTTTTAGGGCTTGATCTTGATCATGGTGGTCATTTAACTCATGGTTCTCCGGTGAATTTTTCTGGTCGGTTATATGACGCTCACTTTTACCAGCTTGATAATAATAAAGAGTTACTTGATTACCATGCTATTGAGGCGAAGGCTTTGGAGATTAAGCCAGCAATGATTGTGGCTGGTGCCTCTGCTTATCCGCGAATTATTGATTTTGCCGCTTTTCGAACCATCGCTGATAAGGTGGGAGCTTACTTGTTAGTTGATATGGCTCATATCGCTGGCTTAGTGGCGTCTCACCATCATCCGTCACCGTTTCCTCACGCCCACGTGGTTACCAGCACTACTCATAAAACTTTGCGGGGACCAAGGGGGGGGGTGATTTTATGGAACGATGATCAACTCTCTACCCTATTAAATAAAGGAGTATTTCCCATTTTACAGGGTGGTCCGTTACTCCACCAAATAGCGATGAAAGGGAGTTGTTTTTTACTTGCTGCCTCCGATGAATTTAAAGTTCTACAACAGAAAACCATCGACAACGCTCAAGCCTTTGCTCAAACTTTGGTGAGTCAAGGGCAGAAACTTGTGTCTGGTGGCACTGATAATCATTTGGTTTTGCTTGACGTTCGTCATCGGGATTTTGATGGTGCCACTGTCGCCAGTGTGCTTGATCACCTTGGTATTACTGTGAATAAAAATGCCGTTCCCGGTGACCCT
>JAPOQT010000308.1 GCA_026710525.1 Pseudomonadota bacterium | reverse complement strand
GGCCACTACACGATCAACTCTCAATTCGTTTACATCGCTTCTTTGCTCTACCGAAAGGCGAAGAGAGCAAAGTGGCTCAGGATGGTCGAGATCACAATTCTCCTGAAGTGTCGGCACCACTGATGGCTATGACGCGTCAGGGTGGTGGTGGCATGTATATGAAAGAATCATATCAAAACCTGGGGATGACGAAAGTCACGGACAAAGGACCCTCTCATAGTAAGTCATATGATCAGCTAATGTTGAGAGTATTTCAAAGCTCAGCTATTTTTGTCCAAGAAATTTCAAAAACAAAACCTGTTGCTTACGTGGCGTTTGGCGAGCAATCAGTACCATCAGTAGGACTGTTATTCAATGAGCCAGTGGATCCGACTAAGTCTGTATCTGATGACCAACCAATATCAGTACGTATCTCAGGGGTAAGTCCCTATCCACTAAGGCGTATTAACTTGATTATTGAAACAGCAAGGGGGCAGTTTCGTGAAACTGTGACCACAATTATGGCGAATTCTCAACTCTCAATTGTCCATAATTATTCGGTTCATCTTGCTCCCTATATTTTTGATCGCGAAGAACATGTTCATCTGATTGCTGAGGTCATCGCCACAGCCCAAGGAGACGAAATCATCGGATTGAGTGAGCCATTAGCCATCAGAGTATCATCCTCTTACGGTCGTTATAAACAAGCATTGCAAGATCTGGGTGCGATCCGCAAAGAGCTTATGATGTGGCAACAGGAGCAAGCTAGTGACATTATGGCGAGGATAGGGGACTTATCCGAATCCCTCGCTGAAAATTCTCAACAAACCTCATTTTTTAATTTAGCAGATCGAATCAATCTTGAGGATTTTCAGGAGCAGCTGGCTAACATTCGTCAGAAAGAATCAAGTGACCACCCTATAAGTCAGGAGTTAATTGGTGATATCAATGAGTTCCTTACTCTTCATGAAGAACTCGATGATCGAGAACGAGACCGTGATTTTTTTGTTGCCAGTCGATTATATGCCCAAAAAGCTCGAGAGATATCTCTGGGTCATCAACAAACACTTGACCAAGATACTGAGAATATGATGGAGTTTTTAGCTGAAAGGAGAGAGCGATGGCAAGAGAGAGTGGCCCAGTTAGGCGAAACTAATCAGGATTTTGCCATCATGGCACAACGTTATGCCATGAATCCATATTTTACCGAGGGCTGGCAAAGCATGGATCATGCTATGCAACAGCAAATTCGTAACAGGGGTAGTAAAAACAATGATCAGAATCAAGAAGCCCCGTTTGTTCAGTTGAGTTCTCTCATATCAGAGTACCGGGTTTGGCTAGACGCCCTCGAGTTAAATGAGAATAAGCAGAGGGAACAAGCAAGGTCTCAACATATGTCATCCTTAGCATCTGCTGAAGCCACGCTCAAGATGATGCGCAAAAGCCAAGATAACATCGCCTCACGTCTTGACTTATCAGCCACCATGGTAACAGGAGATCAAGAGAGAGTGAAGGATGTTGAGCAGATGATGGCAAAAGAGTGGCATGAGATAAAACAATCCCAAACAAAAGTACAAACACAAGCAGAACAGTTGCGTAAGATGCTATCACAGGTCCCTGGTCTTACAACTGACCGTATTGGTGATGCAATAGAGGCGATGAAAGGAGTGAAACAAGCAGGAGGTCACGGTGACTTTTATCAGGCTGAAGAATTGGCTGATCAGGCTAGTCGGTTACTGCGAGAAGGTGCTCAAGATACAAAGAGTCACCGCTCAAGACAGAAGTCACGCCAAAGTCTTCATCCTAGGAAATCAGTGATTGGTAACGAATACTACGGCAACAGCATTGTTGATATGTCTTTGACAAAAGAGCATTCGGTGGATCAAAATTATCGCGAAGCTGTTTTGCGTGATATGAGTCAATATCCTCGCCAAGGAAGGGATCAAAGTATCCAAAAACGTTACCTACGTGAAATGTTAAGGTGACTCTCGAGAAATAAACGAAATATCCTCATAATTTGTGCTGCCCAATGTTACTTAAAATTGAAGGCAGATAGTGTTCATAAACAGGCAAGCCCATAAGATCAAGAATAGTTGCAGCAATATTAGCTAATCCGTGTCCTTCTCTTTGATGATGAGTGATGGTTAGTGGTAACGTGCCAGAGCTCATATGGTCCATGAGCAAAAATGAGTTGTAAAGATAGAGGGGTACAGGATTTGTTGTATGAGTGGTGATCTGGACCACAGACTCTCTTCCTTCACCGAGTACTTTTTTTGCCATAAGCTCACAATTACCATGATCAGCAGTGATCAAAAGACAAGTGCCTGTCTCTCGGCAAGCTGTCATGAGTCGACCAATCATATTATCCACACATTCAACTGCTTGGATCGTAGCAGTTAAGTTACCAGTGTGGCCAACCATATCACCATTAGGAAAGTTGATACGATAAAAGTCATAGTTTCCTTGATGAAGAACACGTACTGTGGCCTCGGTGATGGCTTCTGCTTGCATCTTAGGGGTATTGCTAGGACAACCAGATAGGGATGGGATGTTATGATAAAGCTCTAGGTCTGGATTAAAATAGCCTGAAGTGTTACCATTCCAAAAAAAAGTGACATGACCAAATTTCTGGGTTTCACTACAGGCCCACTGGTGAATTCCTTGGCTGACAAGTAGTTGTGACAGAGGGTTTTTGATGGCTGGTCCTTGGACTAAAAAGTTTTTCGGTATCAAGAGGTCGCCATCATAGCAGGTGAGTCCGACATAAAAAACCTTTGGTACCCGGTGTCTGGTGAAATAAGAGAAATCATTTGTTTGACAAAAGGCTTTCGATATTTGAATGACTCGATCAGCACGAAAGTTAAAACAGAGAACACCATCACCGTCTTCTATGGCGCCAACAGGACCTGATTCATCAGCAATCACAAAGCCTTCAAGATGCTGATCTGTGGCCGGCATCTGTTTATTAATGTGAGCAAAATAATCGGTCAACTGTGAATAACGCTGGCCGCGACCAAGGACGTGATGATCCCATCCTCGTGCTACCATTGGCCAATCAGCTTCATAGCGGTCCATGGTCATATGCATCCGGCCACCGCCAGAGGCAATTTGAATATTAACCTGATACTGGGTGATAAGTTTTCTAATGACTTTGTTAAGTCTAGCAACGTATTGCTCTGCCGATCTGGCTGCCACATCACGACCATCAAATAAGAGATGGAGACGTATATTTTGCACCTCCTCTTCGCAGGCTTTAGCCATTAAGATGTGTAAGTGTTTTTCATGGGAATGAACATTCCCATCAGAGAGTAGGCCAAGGAAATGGAGAGTTGACCCGTGTTGTTTAATATGGGCTATGAGTTGCAACCAGGTAGGACTAACGAAAGCTTTTCCCGAACTAATGGCTTGATCAACAGACTTGGCTCCTTGATCATAAATCTGACCAGCACCAAGGGTATTATGACCGACTTCGCTATTACCCACATCGTGCTCGCTAGCAAGCCCCACATGAGGACCATGGGCAAATAAAGTGCCGTGGGGATGATATTGCTTGAGATAGTCCATATTGGGTGTGCGGGCAAGCTGGACAGCATTACCAAAAGTCTCAGCAGAAAGACCAACACCATCGGCGATGACGCATAGGAGTGGCTGTTTGAGAAGGTGTGTTGGCTGGCAGTGATTCATCTAGTGTTTTATGCTGAAAGATGAGATGAGTGTGTTGATGATACCTTGAAGATAGCTGAGCTTATCCTTAAAATCTCCTGGCGACAGTTGCAGGTTATGAACCTTGTGAGTCTTGTCTGTGATAACAATCGTTATGAGCCCCTGGTCTCCTTTCTTATCATGATAACAAAAATTGATCATGTTATTCGGTTGCCACATGTCAATAATTTTTTGCAAAGCCTCCTGCAGCACAACATTGAGGTGAAGGGTGGTGATGATCTCCAGAGCTTTCAGGCTCTGGTGATTATCGATGAGATTTTCACACATATAGCCCTCAAGGACCAGACCACACAGTACGGCTTCACTATGGGAAATCTGACAAGCTTTTTCAAAAGAGTGACCTAACGTGTGACCGAGGTTAAGACACATTCTCAGTCCCTTGCTATCCTTGAGATCTTGCGCCACAACTGACTGTTTATATTGAGCACACATCAAAATAAGTTCGATGACCTGTTTGCCTGTCATGATTTCCTGGTAAATCTGTTCTGAAAGGAGCGCGTATTTCACGAGTTCACCAAGCCCTCGCTTGAGTTGCTGCTGATCAAAAGTCGATAAAAAATGTTGGCAAATCAGAATATTATCTGGTTCATGGAAAGTGCCAATCATATTCTTACCAACACCAGAGTTCAGGGCCACTTTACCACCAATAGCCCCATCGATCATACCTAGGTATGTGGTTGGTATCGCGGTCCAACTTAGGCCTCGTAAAAGGGTGGCTGCTAAGAAACCACAAAAATCAGTGATTGTCCCACCACCAATAGCCACCATATGAGTGGAACGATCAAGGGAGGTAGCTAATAATTTTTCGCTCCAATAAGCGTACATGTCAAGGGATTTTAAGTTTTCAGCACCCTGGAGATAAAAGATATTCTGAACCTTAGGTAAACTTTGCAGAGATTGGGTGAGCTCACTAAAATGAGATGCCACAGTTCTGTCCATCATAATCACGAGTCGGTGATAGCAAGAATCAGAGCAGAAGTTGCTGAGTTGTGATATTTTGAGGGTAATGATCTGGGAAGCCATAGTACTTCAATAAAATCAGTTAGTCATTTTAGTTAGATGGGACAAATTGGTGTCCGAGCTTAGCCAGCATATGATAAAACATCGGAAATGTTTTCGACACCGTAGAAGGATCCCTCACAGCAAGATGTGGCCATTTTGTGGCTAGTAGAGAGCAAACCATGGTGACTCTATGATCACCGAATGTCGGTAGGACAATGCTTTTAGTCGGTTTTTTTTCTATCGGAAACACTGTGATCCCATCATCAGTGACCTTGGTTTTTCCTCCTAGTTGTTTTAT
>JAPOQT010000307.1 GCA_026710525.1 Pseudomonadota bacterium | reverse complement strand
TTTCTTGATGACGTGGCCATAGGTATGGTGGGTGATAGCACAGCTATTGGTGATGCAATCGGGGTAGCAAGTAATCGTTTTATGAGTGTGGAAGCACCATCGAAGGTGATGGTATTACTCACAGATGGTGATAATTCAGCTGGCACCATTATGCCGAAGCAGGCAGCTGAAGCAGCCAAGGGCTTAGGTATTAAAATTTATACTATTGGTGTGGCTGGTAGCGGAGTGAGGATGAGAGGTTTTTTCCAGAGAACTCAATCAGTTGACCGTCATCTCCTTGAGTACATTGCTCACACCACCGGTGGTCAGTTTTTTATGGCTGACTCAACGAAGTCTTTACAGGAAATTTATCAAACCATTGATCAGCTAGAGACGAGGGAAGCAGCAGAAAACGTTAGGCATCTCAATGATGATTTTTTCGATAGATTTTTGTTTGCTTCACTGGGTGCTTTTCTGTGTTTTTATTTACTCGGGATTTTATGGTGGCGAAGATGGCCTTAATGTCGTTAGATTGGGCTCGGCCAGAGCTTTTATATTATTTGCCCTTGGTGTTGTTGTTGCCTGTGGTTGCTTGGGTGATACGACTCAAAGAAAGAAGGAAGTATCAAAGTTTAGGGAGTAATTGGCCGAATATGGTGGCCCATCATTTTAATCACAAGAGAGCGGTGTTGCGTGAACTGTTAGCCATGGTGGCTTTAGCAGCTATGATTGTGGCTGTGGCACAACCAAGGGATGGTTACACCCAGCTAGAAGCTCCAGTGAAGGTGAAAAATCTCATGGTGGCTGTGGATGTGTCGAGGTCCATGTTAGCGACCGATCTCAAACCTAATCGGCTGGAGCAAGCAAAACGAGAAATCTTGGATCTACTTGAAATATGGCGAGGAAACCAAATTGGTCTGATTATTTTTGCTGGTCATGCCTATCCTTACCTTCCTTTGACCTTTGATTACACGATGGCCAGACTATTTACCAAAAGTTTATCGGTGGACCTGATTTCAGAGCAAGGAACCGATTTAAGTTCAGCCATGACCCTGGCTATTAACCGGTTACGTGATCAAGATGATCAGCATCATGAGTCGAAAGATTTACTGGTACTCACAGATGGTGAAGATCATCCTCGAACAGTTATCGAAGTTGCTAAACAAGCTAAAAGCCATGGTATTAGGGTGTTTACTATGGGTTTGGGGTCAGATCAAGGGGCTCCCATTAAACTGCCAAGTGGCAGTTATCTCCGAGATGATAATGGTCAGTTTGTGATATCAAAACTTGATGAATCTACCTTAAAATCTATTGCGGAGATTACTGGCGGTCATTACACTAGAAGCGAACCTAGTGCCCGTGATATTCAGTGGCTTTATGATCATGGTTTCAGTCGGGCCCAAGCGGTGGATGTCGAAAGGCAGGATGAGGCTTCGAGAATTTGGCATGAGCTGTATATGTGGCCCGGCTGGTTAGCTTTTTTTTGTATATCTCTGGCGTTTTTACTGACTCCCTATCGAGCTCGGAGTCTGGCGAGTAAAACCATCCTTATGTTACTGATGATGAAGATGTTTGCCGTTCAGGAAGCGGGTGCTTTGGTGAGGCAACCACTTGATCCACAGTTTGAGGCAGCTTCACGGTTGTTACAAAAACCGTCGGTGAGTCAAGAAGAGCTTGATATGGTTGAACAAAAGCTTTTAAGCATTGTTTCGACGACACAAGACAAAAACTTATTACATGCTGCTTACTACAATCTGTTCCATCTTTATGTGAAAAAAAAACAGTTTAACCAAGCCCTTGATGCTTTGAAAAAAGCTTATACGTATCGTCAAACACATCAGCCAACTTTGGATAATCTGAAATGGTTGATGGAACTGATGAAGCAACAGGAGCGGCAGCAAGACCAAAAAAACTCACCGGGAAAGTCGGGACAGGATCAGAACCAAGAAAATCAGTCACCTTCTAATCAGGAAAATCAAGGCTCTAACACTGATGGAGACGAAAAACAGTCGAGAGACGAGCAAGCCACGGCGTCACAATTAGAGGGTGGTGATGATCCCAGTGAAGATCAAAACCACAGTCAATCTCAGTCAGGACAAGATCCAAGTGATCAGAGCCACAGCCCAACTAGTGAGACCGCAGATGAACGTGAACAACAACAACAAGCTAATGATGGTGCTCCCCAGGACAGGGAATTTCCATCTGAAGGTGATGGTCAACAAATGGTAGAGTCTGACGAAAAATCAGATGCGATGCAACCTGATCAGGCTCAGAGTTTATTTCAGTCTCTTGAGGAAAATTTAGAAGTCTATGGTCGGAGACGAGGTGATGGTCCCCGATCTGGCCAATCAAAGAAGAAAAAATCTTGGTAAGTGTCCCTTTGAGTTAAAGATATATTCAGAAGGTTAGCCACTATAAGGTAAGGTTAAACATGTTGATGAAACACCTATTGATGTCAGTTCATGGTCAGATAGCTGCTGCTGTGACGGCTCTTGTGCTCAGTGTGTGTGTGATGCCGCAAAACTTGTGGGCAAAGGTATCAGCTTCATTTGATAAACGTAAGATTGGGGTAGGGGAGGTGGTGACCCTCTCGATGACTGCCTCTGGACAGATTGGTAGTATTGAGATGCCCTATGTTGAGCATCTTAGTTTTGTTCGTTCCGGGGATAGGAACCGCTTTGTTTCGAAAACAGTGAATGGTCGTTCCCAGTCAAGTAACACCCATACCGTTACCTTTGAGGTGGAAGCTCAGAAAAGTGGGCTCTACAAGATTCCTCCGATTCAGCTCAAGGTAGATGGTCAGCCTTATTCTGTGTCAGGTCTTACCCTCCATGTTAAAAAACAGCGTAATCAAACCCCGAAAGAGCTAGCAGAAGAAAGACCTGATTTTTTTATCGAAAGAGAGTTGAGCTCACAAGTCGCTTATGTTACTGAGCCGATTTTTGAAACCTTGAAACTTTATTTAAAACGATCCTGGCAAGAGCTAAAACGTTTTGGTCAAGATCCAGCTCTCCTCAAGATTTACCATGTTGATCAAACCCGGCGTTCAAAAACTGAAAAATTTGGTATTCCTTATCATTTGGTTGAGATTTCTCGTGTGCTAATACCCTTAAAAAGTGCTCAGATGGATATTGGTCAGTTTGGGATTGAGGTGGGCTACCAGGATCATTCACAAGGTTCAGCTCATTTTTTTGGTAATTTTTTTTCCACCTTGAAAACGGTGCGTGTGAATGCTCCTGAGAGGTTTATTGGTGTGAATCCGCTACCAGATGGTGCGCCATCAAGCTTTACGGGTTTTGTTGGCCAAGTTAAACTGGAGCATAGCTTATCCCAAACCATGGTAAAAAGCGGTGACTCAGTGCAACTCAATTTAATTTTTTCTGGTGATGGTTGGGTATCTTCCCTGAAGATTCCTCCCTTGAATTTATCCCAGAATTTTCGAGTCTATGATGACAAGCCGGTGGTGAATCAGCAAGTATTACCAGGTGACATCAGTGGTAAAAAAACATTTACTTTTGTATTGGTTCCGTTGCAATCTGGTACCTTTGATCTCGGCTCTTTTGAGTGGAGTTACTTCCAGCCAGAGAGTGCTTCCTATAAGACACTGAGTATTGATTTGGGGAGTGTGACTGTTAGTCCGCAACCAGGAGGTGGCACAACAACTAGTGGTTCAGCTGGAGGCGGAGCATCACCATTACCTCAGCTGTCTTCGGTTCCTGGACAAAATAATCCGGGCTTAAGTTCATTTGTGTTAGGTAATAAGGATATTCGAGATCTGAAAAGATCTTGGCATAGTAAGGGACTTTGGTCTGGTAGTGTGTCAACAAAATTAAGATTGTGGCTTGTTATACTCATGGTAGTTTCGGGTGTGTTGTTAGTGGTTTGTCTTTCTTGTTATGTGATGAGTAACACTAACATGACGGGGAGGGGGACGTTCAGTGGATTTAAAAAAGAGGTTC
>JAPOQT010000306.1 GCA_026710525.1 Pseudomonadota bacterium | reverse complement strand
CACAAGAGTGAGAGATTTTAAAAAACGACCATCAGCACCTCGCACCGAAAACTTAGTGCCTTTCGGTCCCTGGACTGCCAGTGAATGGTAGGTAATTTTTTGTAAGTCTATACGACCTAGGGACAAATTTTGTCGCTCTTTAATCAAAATGTCTCGTTCATAAAACTCATACCCTTGTTTTTTAACGATAAGTTTGTAAGCTCCTCGTTTCAGGGATATGGGGCGTTTAAATACTTGAGATGATAATCCTAAGTATTTATCTCCCAAATATACTTCAGCAACAGGGGTGACAAAAGCCTGGAAAGTTCCTAGTGCTACTGGCGGAGGAGTAAAGATCGCTTTTTTAATGGTCTTAGGCGAGTTAATAACGGGAGTATTTTTTTTGACTGACTTATCTTTGGGTTTGCTCACTGCTGCCACAGATTTTTTCTTAGTTGAGCCATCGTTGCCTCGTGGTTTTTTCTCTTTAAGCTTAGGTGCTGGAGTTTCTTGGTCGAGTTTTTTGCTAGGCTGAGAATTCTCAGTAGGCGTATGAACCGCAGGAGATTCTTTCGGACTTTGGTCAAACTTTTGCTCCAAGGTTGTTTTTTTCGATGTCGCCGTATCACCATTGTGGGGAGCATAGTTCATGTTTGTGATTTGCTGGGACCATAATGGCAAACTCAGACGATGACCATAATGGTAACCTATTGCCACCAAAGAACTACCTAGAATGAAGCATACTGATACCACCCACAGCCAACCATTATTATCAGGTTTTGCCTTATATTTTCCAAGCTTTTGTGTTTTTTGCTGATAGTGATACCAACGAAGATGTTTGCCTGGTTGAAATAACTTATGCTGCTTAACCTTACTGCGAATACTCTTGCGCTCAATCGTTGACACAGATTTTGGTTTATTTAAGGTTTTTTTGATTACTCGATGGGTGATAGCTGGATTGATTACCGGCAGAGGTTTCATGCCATGTGGTGATGAATAAGAGGGGTTAGCCTTTGTTTTTAATGTTGTTTTTTTCTTCTCTTCTTTAGGTTTTTTTTCATGAGCAATTTGGATTAATTTAGCAACTTTTTTGCGATTTAACTTACTCAGGCTATGGGTAACCTTTGTCTGAGTCTGATGGCTGCCTTTTTGAGTCAGATGTTTTTTTTCAGGCTTTGCGCTATTTTTACTCGTTGGTTTTTTGACTTTTTTTTCTTCTTCTTCTGGTTGTTTGAGGTCAATGTTTGGTTTTTTATTATTTATGGTTTGCTTGGCGGATTTTTTGCTAGCTCCTTTTTTTTGTTGATTTTTGTTAGTTGGTGCTGGCATTTTTTTGAGTTTTCGCAACTTTTTACCAAATTCTTTTGGGTTGGAAAAACATAGGGCTAGTTCTACCCCTGAATCACCAAAATTCTCTCGTGCTAGAAAATTAGCCAATGTTTGCACAACTTCACCGATTGTTTGATGACGATGATGGGGTTTTTTCGCTAGACCTTTAGTGATAAAGTGAGAAATATATCCCGGTATCTCATGATTTAAGGAGTTGGCTCTTGGTACTGGTTGATTGAGGACTTTATCCATAATGTCATGGGTGGTTTCACCTTCATAAGGTAATTTGCCAGTAATCAATTTAAAAAACAGTACACATACCCCATAAATATCAGCTCTAGCATCAATGGTTTCGCCTCTGATTTGTTCTGGAGACATGTAACTCGGCGAGCCAATAAAACTACCGGTAAGGGTGAGGTCACTGTTAACAATGAGATCTTTAGCGATGCCAAAATCCATCAGCTTAATTTGACCGCTCTCACTCACCATAATATTTGACGCTTTCACATCACGGTGAATAATATCGTGATCATGGGCTTCAGAGAGAGCTTTGGCCACTTCTCTTATGATACAGGTGGCAAATACATAATGAAGATATTTTTGTGGCCATCTAGCAACATAAACATTGAGATCACAGCCATCAATATACTCCATAACTAGCCACAGGTCCTGGCTATCCTCTCCTGAGAAATCATAAATCTCTAAAATATTAGGATGTTTTAATTTAGAGACGAGGTAAGCTTCTTGGCGAAATCTCACGCGCAGTGACTGACGATCTTGCATATGTTCATGCATCACCTTGATGGCAACCTGTCGCTTTAGATTCTTATCATAAGCAAGATATACGGTGGCCATACCACCTTGACCTAGGCTTTCGATGCACTCATAACGATGTCCGAAGATTTGACCTTTAATACCTACTCCTTTATTGGTCATATTCAGTGCATGGCAAGCTATGATAACTCGCGGGATAGACAAGATTTTGTTGTAGACACATCGAGCCTATAGAACACCCTACTCCACCTAACAGCTATCGGTTGAATACCAGGAATCCTAAGTAAGTTCACGATAGAATTTTGATAAAATGAGCCAAAGCTATGGTGATGACCAAGGGAGTGTTCTGGCGAAATATTCACAGAGGACATCTTCGCCAAAAGTATGGCTAGTGATTAATCCATAAGGACCAAGAGTATTTAAATCATGGGGGAGCACTCGACCATCAGGACACACTTCGTGTTGTCCACCAAGCCATTTAGGGCAAGTGACCATGTGAATAGCTTGATAACATCCTTCGCCCAGTAATAAACTATGGAGTCTCGGACCACCCTCAACAAGAAAAGAGAACATGGTCCGACCTAACGTCACCGATAACTGGGGAGATGATAGTAGGGATATGAGACTAGCCACCGTATCCTGAGGATCGAGTTCAAATAAAAAATGACATCGATCCCTCGAGACATTGTTAAAAAAATTCTGATACCTTACCCCTAACTGATTCACAGAGCCTTTAAGTTCTTCACTACCTAGCCAGAGAATATGAGCGTCATCCTTTGCTAAATGAGCGAAGTGATCAAAAAAACAAGGATGCTTTAAAGCACGTAGTCGAGGATCAAAAATGATTTTCACTGGTTGCTCATGGTTTACCATAAAAAAGGGATGACGCAGGCTTAGGGAGGGTTTATCGGTAATAAAGGTTTGTGATCCCACCATCACGCCATCATACATATACCGTAACCACTGACTGTAAACCAAGGATTCAGGTGACGAAATCCATTGGGAGACGCCTGAAGGAGAGGCAAGCCGACCATCGAGGGATTGAGCCCATTTAGCGCCAAAGAATGGTTGACCGCCTGAAAGACGGTGATAAAAATAATGATGAAGTGATCCCAATTAGCCTAATGCGTAAAAGTATTGCTAAAAGTTTAACCGCTAGTAAACAACTGATTCCTCACTAT
>JAPOQT010000305.1 GCA_026710525.1 Pseudomonadota bacterium | reverse complement strand
TGTCGGTAATTTGGTTCCCTTGAAGGATGGGCTAAGCACTGGTTAATCAAAGGAATGTCACTTGTGACGAGTACCGACCCTTGATAGAGCAAATAGTTCTTCGAACGAAATAAAGATGAGCCTAAACACTTCTTTTCCTGGTAAACTAAATCTGAGATACCGTCCTGATAAAAACCATCAATGCCAAGATGTTGAGAAAAAAAAGCAATAAACGTTTTATTAAATAGTCGAAAAAACAGGGGATTATCAAAATATCGGTCCACCCACATCCCAATACTCACAACAAGAGAGCCTGGGTATAATACCACAGCACCACCACCGCCTAATCGTCTGAGCATTGGAATATTCTGAGATACACAGAAGTCTTGAAAACAATCCGCTTCGGGATTGCTTCTCGCCATGACCACAACCGGTTTTTGAGGAATAAATATGTGATGAGCCACAGCTTTCTCAGCCTGGCTGAGGATCATATCATCTATCCACATAACCTAAACTTTTAGACTGAAGTATTTCATCGAACATAAAGAAGATCTGATGATGTTAGCTACTCGTTAAATTGTTAGAATGCTGAGCGGCAGAACTGAGAATTTCAACACCATATCCAGAAGCACCTTTTTTCGGATAGCCGTATGCCTGAGAATGCCAACCCGTGCCAGCAATATCAAAATGAGCCCACTTGGTTCCTTTTTCAATAAACTCTGATAAAAAGATCCCAGCGGTAATGGTACCTGCCTTCACGTTGGGAGCAGCAATATTCTGAACATCAGCCACCGTGCTCGCCATACATTTGCTCAAATCACGCCAGAGGGGTAATTGCCAGAGAGGCTCACCGACGGTGTTAGCTGACTCCAACAGATAATCAGCGAGTTTTTGATCTGTACTCATTAACGCAGCCCCCACACTGCCAAGGGCATATAAGCAGGCACCTGTTAAAGTGGCCACATCGACCATAAAATGTAAGTCATAATGCTTTTGAGCGTAGCCAAATAGATCAGCCATCACCAACCGGCCTTCCGCATCAGTGTTAAGAATTTCAATACTCTTACCGCCCATCGAAGTCACCACATCACCAGGTCTGGTGGCATGACGAGATGGCATATTTTCCACACAACCAATCAGGGCTACCACCGAGTGGGGTAATGTTTTTTTCGATGACGCTAAATAACACATAGCACCAAGCACCGTGCCACCACCGAGCATGTCATACTTCATTTCATGCATCGAAGCAGGGGGCTTAAGGCTAATACCACCACTATCAAAGGTCACACCTTTACCAACAAACACCACAGGCTTATCATTATTTTGCCCAGTAATTTCACAGAGAATCATTTGTGGTCGGTTTGGTGAACCTTGAGCCACAGAAAGAAGGGCGTTCATCCCCATATCTTTCATTTTAGTTTCATCATAAAGAGTCACTTTAAAATTAAACTCATCACCTAAAGCGACAGCCACTTGAGCGAAAGCTTCAGGAGTCAAATAATTACTTGGGGTGTCACCAAGATGACGAGTCACCACCTTAGCCTTTGCCAGGCACAACATGTCCTTCATCTGGTCCGCCACATGATCACCCTGCTGACCCTCTAAATCAAAAGCCAGGCTACTTAGGGTCACTTTTTTATCGTTTTTCCTTGACTTTAAACCTGAAGACTGGTACAAGCCCTGGACCATACCATCTAAAACATGGGGATATGATAGTGATGATGATGATGCAAAACTCAAAGATTCAGCGTAATAAAGCAAATCAGAGAAATAACTAACTAAGGATAATCCCCATTCCCGAGACAGACGATCAGTAGAGTAATCTTGATATTGATTCGGTAAGGGATGGAGTATGTATTGACGTCCATCAGCAAAAAATTCATGGGTTTTAGTCGTGCCATTGCCAGCAGTCAAACACTGTTCTAGTTGCTCAGACACCTGAGGATTCAGGGAGTGAGATGTTAAAACAGCAAGAGATTTTTCCTTCTTTTTATAGGTGTAAGGAACAACCAAGGGGCCTGTGCCTTGATCTTGAAATGTGAGATGATCCGGACTCAGTACATGCCAGATGTCAGGAAGATGGGAGAAAAATGTCTGATCTGCGGTGTTTTGGCCAGGGTTTTTGTCATGAGAACTGTTCATAAATGGTGCCTTTCGCTACTGTGAGGGTTACTTCATTAAATATTATAGTCATGTCATTCATTATTTTACTCGGCTTTCGTGTCATCATAATTAATGGCAACACATAAAGATGCGTTTCATATCACGGGAGTCTAACGAACTAAGATCTGATAATATAAATACCGATGTCGGTAGCGGCGTCAACTTAGTTTGACTATTATGCCTGATGGCAAATAATAATTCAAGGGCTAGAACCATGAGAAGAAATTAATCTTTGAGTCTCGGCTCAGTTCCATGTATAAAGCATAGAGTCAGATTATGGTCACACAACATTACCCATGGGTGATGTTTTATGAAGTCCTGAGCAACTCTTGGCCAACATTCGTGAGGATAAACCAAATGGACCGCCGCATAGCCCATGTGCATGCACGACAAATTTTTGATTCTCGTGGTCGACCAACTGTTGAGGTCGAAGTAAGTACCAGGGGTGGGTGTCATGGTCGAGCCAGCGTACCGTCAGGATCTTCCACAGGAAAATATGAAGCTTGTGAACTCAGGGATGATCAAGATGAGCGATACTCAGGACTTGGAGTGTTTAACGCCGTAAGAAATGTCACCGAAACCATCGCCCCTCAGATTATTGATCTCGACGTTTTTGACCAACGAGGCATCGATAACACCCTCATCGATCTTGATGGCACCCGGGATAAATCTCGATTAGGATCTAATGCTCTTCTTGGTGTATCACTTGCCGTATCCAGAGCGGCTTGTGAACATAGTCAACTGCCACTATACAAATACCTTGGCGGTCTTAACTCTTACTCTCTGCCAACGCCGTTTATCAATGTGATCAATGGCGGATGTCATGCTGACAACTCTCTTGATTTTCAAGAATTTATGATTGTACCAACAACTCAAGGGACATCTTTTCATCAGGCTATTCGTCACAGCGCGGAAGTTTTTTATACCCTTGAGAAAATCTTAAAACGAGATGGACTGAGTACCAATGTAGGTGATGAGGGCGGCTTTGCCCCCGAAATAAAAAATATGGAAGCCGTGTTTCGTTATCTTACTGAGGCGGTTGAAAAATCTGGGTATCAACTCGGAGAGGATTTTGGTTTTGCTCTCGACGTCGCAGCGAGTGAATTGTTTCGTGATGGCAAGTATCATTTGCCAGGAGAGAGCCTGGTTCTTTCCCCTGAAGACATGGTAAACTATTTGGATCAGCTCGCCGAAAAATATCCTCTTGTGTCGATTGAAGATGGTCTTGCTCAAGATGATTTTAGTGGTTTTGCCCGGTTAGTCACCATGGCTAAGAAACACAACCATCTGCAAATTGTCGGTGATGATCTCATTGTTACCGACGTAATGAGACTAAAAAAAGCCATCTCTCAGCAATCGGTCACCACTGTTTTGATTAAGCCTAATCAAATTGGCACCTTAACAGAAACCTTACAATGTATTCATCAGGCTCATCGTCATGGTCTCAAAACGATGATTTCTCACCGCAGTGGTGAAACAGAGGATCCTTATATTGCTGATCTTGCTGTTGCCGTAAGAAGTGGTCAGATTACAACTGGTTCCTTGAGTCGTGGTGAACGCACTCTGAAATACAACCAATTATTACGTATTGAAGAAGATCTCTCTCTTCAGGGATGTTTTGGGCTCTAGCCTGGAGACACAGTGATAATAATCTGTTAGAAACACTCCCAATTCTCTTGGCAAAATGAATGAAATAGAAAGTTGTTATGGTTACTATTAAGTATTCCTTTCCCCTAATAACACTCCTCATCCTACTACCCTTATTCTTACTATCCTTCACTCATCAGACATCAAAACCCAAGATTGACAAGACCCTTAAGACATTATCATCACCCTTGATGGGGCCTAGCTGGCCCACAATGAAACAATACTTTATCAAACCAGAAAAAGTCATAGCACGACTTCGTACTGACCTCGAATATCTTAGCCAAGCAGAGCATCCATTCGGCTCAAAAAGGCAAAAAAAAGTGTCTGAATGGATGATGAAGAAACTCAAGCAGAATCATGTCTTTTTAGCGCAACATATTTTCACAGCAGAGGTTCCTATCCGACCAGTAAACCCGTCTTTACAACCAATGAACAAACCATTTAAAAAAATAATTGGCTATAATGTCCTAGGTAAAGTCAAGGGCAACCTACCTTGTACCATTATGCTTGGATCCCACTATGATACGAAAATTCTGCCAAATCATCCTTACCTCGGGGCCAACGATAGTGGTTCAAGTTCCGCTGCTCTCTTTGAGATAATTCGTTTTTTTCTTGATCATGTTATTAAAAAAGACAAGTTGCTTCTATGTGACCTTATTTTTGTCTGGTTTGATGGTGAAGAGTCTGTATTAGATGACTGGCACGCAGGAGAAAAACTCTACGGTAAAAGGGATAACACTTATGGCTCAAGGGCACTCGCTGGCGAATTACAGAAAAACAAGGATGGTAACTTTGTTTTGCCAGCCAATATGGACTCTAACAGTGAATCTATTCGAGGGGTGATTATTTTAGATATGATTGGCTCGCCCAACATGACTATCACTCACGAGCTTAATAGTGATTTAAAACTCAGACAACTCATGCTCCGTGGTGCTAAGATACTCAAACTTGATCACAGAATCAGTAAGGACAAGATGACCATCGAGGATGATCATCTTGCTTTTAAAAAATTAGGTATTCCCGTCATCAATCTCATCGATTTCACCAATCGCCAGCATTGGCACAAACCATCAGACACCCAGGATAAAATCGATTATCATTCGATAATCGATGCCATAAAATTAAGTATTTATTTAGTATTGGCTCTTAGTCACCAGTAACGGTGGTTGCTAGCTAGCTATAGATTCTTTCCTGAACAAGCCTTCTCAAATGCTTGATTCAAATCCTGTTTCAGATCTTCAGGATGCTCAATACCGATAGATAAACGGACTAGTTTATCGGTAATACCCAGCTTCTCACGAACCACAGAATCGACGGATGCGTGAGTCATAGCGGCAGGATGATTCATAAGAGACTTAGTACTACCTAAACTTTCAGCTAAAACAAAAAGGTGGGTGCTCTGAAAAAAGGTGGTAAGTTGTTCTAAGGTACCGTCGAAATAAAAACTCACCATCCCTGACGAGCCAAGCATCTGTGTCATGGCAAGTTGGTACTGGGGATGACTAGCAAGACCTGGGTATAATACTGAAGACACCCTGGGGTGAGATTCAAGGTATTTAGCCACTGCCAAAGCATTATAACAATGTTTTTCCATACGAATGGCTAATGTGGCTAGGGATCGTAACAGCAAATAACAGTCAAAAGGGCTAGGCACAGCTCCTGCGGCGAACTGAATAAATTTAAGCTTTTCATACAAACCTTGATCATTTGTCATAACACTACCACCAACCACATCCGTATGACCGCTAAGGTATTTTGTCGATGAATGGAGTACTATATCAGCCCCCAATCGCAGAGGTTTTTGCAACATCGGTGTGGCAAATGTATTGTCCACAACCAACAAAGTATTATGTTTTTTGGTTAACCGAGCCACTCCTTGCAAATCAATCACCCGCAGGGTGGGATTAGTTGGACTCTCAAGCCAAACAGCCTTAGGTTGAAACTCGATTAAGGAATGTTCGAAATCATGTAAATCCCTGAGATCAAGAAAATGAAAGTGCAGACCTAAAGGTTGCCAAATTTTTTCAAACAGCCTCCTGGTTCCACCATAAACATCATCCACAGCTACCACATGATCACCGGATTTAAGTAATCCCATAACAGCATGCACAGCTGCTAAGCCAGACGCGAAGGCTAGCCCATGAGCAGCGTGTTCTAAGGTCCCTAAAGCCACTTCCAATTGCTCTCGTGTTGGATTATCAGCTCGAGAATAATCGTAGCCTTGATGTTGTCCAGGGGCCTTTTGCTTGAAAGTTGTCGATGTCACAATCACGGGGGCCACGGCCCCTGATGATTCGTCAATTTTCATGCCGGCGTGCACTGCCCGGGTATAATCATGATCTTCAATAGCCATATATCGTTTGTTTAGTTTAGGTTGTTCCATTAACAAGTGCAGGTAGGAGCTCAAAGATATCAATATCGTATGACAAGGGTGGTATCCTTCAAATATGCTCACTACCTACTAATATTACTAATATATTATATTCATATTAACTCAGCTATCAGTGGATCTTGAACTAAAGAGTTCTTGAAGTTTACCTTGTTTATCAAGGTCACAAACAATGTCACAACCTCCGATAAATGTTTGGTTAACAAACAGCTGGGGGAATGTTGGCCATTCAGAGAAAACCTTGAGATCTGCTCTTAAGGCCTGATTCTCCAAGATATTCACCGTATGAAAATCAACCCCGTACTTCGCCATAATTTGCACCACTTGGTTAGAAAAACCACACATGGGCTCTGTTTTGGTTCCCTTCATAAATAAGATGACGGGATGACTTGCAATCATTTTTTTAATATAATCAAAATCTTGTTTGTTTGATAACGTCATAATTCTTCGCTCGACACATTAATAAGATTAACGAATTCACTACCGCAGATCACCTGGGTGATCCTGGGACTTAATAATATAGTTTCACACCACATGCTATGATAGTGGTAATCGATATCATAGGCAAGTCATAATTTCGTGATGCACTCAACTGTCATCATAGGTGCTACCTGTTAGCTCATACACATGTACCCTTATATCATGACACCGAGTTATGAGAGGTATGTATCTTAATCAACTGTTAAGCTACCTGGGATGGCTTACTGACTATTTGCCAGATCTAAGTTTAGCAATATTATTAGCACTCAATCCGGTAATGTTAGCTACGTAAGATGGGTCATTACCTGAAGCAAGCATGCTCTTAGCAATTAACATCATAGCTTCTGCTTTACCTTCCGCTTTACCCTCTGCTTTACCCTCTGCTTTACCTTCTGCTTTTACCCTTGC
>JAPOQT010000304.1 GCA_026710525.1 Pseudomonadota bacterium | reverse complement strand
CCGTTTTCAGTTAAACCATATGATAATACAGGTGCCATTTCATGAGCCGTTACGATTTCAACGTTTGGCGAACAATGCTAGAAGATATGATGAATCACGGACTTCCATCCTCTTTAGATGTGTCTGATTTGGATATAGGGTCACTAACTCGTAATTATAAGTATCTCGATCAGAAGCACGGAATAATCTATGAATTTGACTTTTATATTCCATTTTACAAACAAAACAATAGCAAAGCCCGTTACCTTGTAGGAAAGATAGCTAGCACCCTAACCCTAAATCATATTCACCAATTTCTCTCTAGCTTAAATCATTTCCGCAAGGCTATGCGATCTCCTGAATCGATTGAGGTTATAGGGTGCATTGTTTATCACAAGGCAGGAGTACTGACGGAATCAGATCTCGTAGAAAAGCTAAAAATAGAATCTGCTAAGAACGACCAGTTATCAGAACCGATTAGTACTGTGAGGGTGGCTGATAAAGTTGGCCTTGTTATGATCAAAGCCAACTATGAATATGACGACGGTGCCTCATCACTATGTAAATCTATGAATAGCCCTGGCTTTGAACCAAAAATTCTTACCATACACTAAGGGACTGGGCACCTATCCAGAATAGTTAAACACTACCTCAGATAGAGAACCTTTGAACAAAAAAATACTTTGGCTGTCATACTTGTTGATAGCCAAAATATCTCTCAATCACCATCAAATAATAACTAGGTAGCAATGCTAGGAGTGACTTCTTGATGAGCAAGGCCGATATACCCCTTTTCACCGAATACGGCATGTAATAAGTGAACTGGTTTATCACTATCCTGAAAATTCTCTTCTCCTTCAGTTTTCAAGATCTCTCTCTCACCCTTCATAATAGCATCTTCATCTCGATTATCATCTTCATTGCCCCGTACAACCTTAATAACTAAAGCAACGACCTGATGTGGATAATTGAAAAAGACAGCCTTTCGATAGTCTAGTCTTTTGACCTCAAAGTCGGCTTCTATGGCATGTAATGCGGTAGGAAGAT
This sequence comes from Pseudomonadota bacterium, assembly GCA_026710525.1. Classification (GTDB taxonomy): domain Bacteria; phylum Bdellovibrionota_B; class Oligoflexia; order Oligoflexales; family Bin106; genus Bin106. The sequence continues at coordinate 7,140 of JAPOQT010000304.1, read as the reverse complement.
ACCCTGAATACACTACTGCCAAGTTGTATTGTATCGCATTACGATTACTTTTATCACTAAGATAACAATGTTCAGATATTGTAGACAAAAAGGACTGTAGCTTTTTGGCAAAACCAGTAAAATCACTTTTGCCAAGCATTTCAACGAGGACTTTGGCATCTTTTTTCGTCTTGTCAACATCGGTAGATAAGTATTGTAAAAAGTCAGCTCTCAAACTACTACGCACTTCATAATTCGGAAGGCCTAAAATATAATCTGCTCCAGAACTATCCTGTCTTTCCTTGACAGGAACTAGATAGCCTGCTTGAAATAACCAAGCTGATACACAAAGTCTATCCACCTCAAACATGGCAAAACTCGAGTCACCATACAGATCATCCATGTCGGTGCGAAGCCATTGGAGTGTGTCCAAACGTTCAAAAAAGGATTTATCCTTACTATCTTCATACCACCAAGGGCCAAATTCCTTTTTCTGCATAAGCTTTAATACACTATAAGGATTGTAGACTTTTTCTTCGCCTGACCAACTATAGCCGTAGTACCAATGTCTGATCTCTTCTCTGTCGAAACCTTTAATTTCTTCGCCAAACACCGTGTCTAATTCCTGGTCAGTAAAACCACAGATCGTGCTACACCTTGAAAAAAGGGTAACATCATTGAGAATGTTGAACCCTGAAAAAATACCAAGTTGCGTAAATACGGTCCTACCAACAAAGAAAATAAACTCAACATATTCGGAATACTGTTTCAAGATACCATAAAATCCATGAAGAGCCTCCCTATGGGACTGGGCTAGTTTCGGATCATCCATCACATCTAAAAAAGGTTTATCGTGGTCATCCACAAGGACCACAGCCCTCCGACCTGTTTCTTTTTTCAAGTGAATGAGGATATTCAAAAAGCGAAAAGACAATGTGGAATAATGAGACTTTTTATCTTCGACACCATACTTTTTATTAAGGGCCACTATTTGCGCTTCGATGTTGGCTTCAAGTTCCTCAGAAGAGTTAAATGGACCATCAAAACTTAATGTCACCACAGGATTTTTTTTAGACCAATCCCATTTATTTTCAATATCCAAGCCCTTGAATAATTCCTTCTCTCCTTCAAATATGTACTTGAGGGTACTCAGTAATAGGGTTTTACCAAAACCTTTAGGACGCGCTAAAGCATAATAACAACCTTGATCGATGAAGGCATAAAGAAGCGCTGTTTTATCAACGTAATAACAATTACTTTCTCTAAGTTTTTTAAAATCTTGATAACCTATAGGAAGCTGCATAAGGTCACTCCTGTATAAAAAATACATTGGGCAAGTTACGTTACATTACCATCTGGTTTTACCAGTGGTTACTAAACAATGGTCACACAGAATAATGGTAACTAAGATCCACCAAAATTACAACTATTACCTAACCCTTGATATCTATCTAAGGCAACCCTATTCTTTTATTCTTCTCAAATAGCCGCTTTCATTGCTTGAGTCAATGAAATAAAAGTAGTGCTGACTATCATATTGCTCCTAATAGATCACTGACTCACGTCTCGTCATTTTCTGAAAGTCCAAGGAGTTATCACTCTGAACTAGGCAAAGATCATGGCTATGGAATGGTATTATGCCAAGACTTTATATCAGCTTCAAAGCTTCAGTAACAACATGAGGATGGCCGCAAATCACACCCGACTGATGAACGCTGCGAATAAGGTTTTCTTGAACCGAAAAAGGCACTGAGATACCGCCTAGCTCTTCCACAAACAAGGAACCAGCGACATAATCCCAAATTTTAACATGGGGATCAAAAAATAAATGGAATATTCCCTCAGAAACCCGAGCTGTATCAAGGGCAGCAGCACCGAGTCGACGACTGCTTTCTGTGGCCTTAATTAAAGAAGTATATTGTTTTTCATATCCAGGGCTATCTGCGTCACCATGAAAACCACAAGCGACAAACGCCTCATGCAAATCACAAGGCTTCATGGCATCTAGCCTGGTAGTTTTAGCTTCACCATAGTTATGGTTATTCGATTTTTTCCAAACCCCATGACCTTTTTCACCATAATATAGTTCCTTCGTTATAGGATTATAGGTCACACCCACTAAACACTCATAGTGTCCACTGCCAAGCATGTTAAGGCAAGCTATTGACACAGCAAAATAGGGAATATGGTGAATAAAATTAGAAGTGCCATCAAGAGGATCCACCACCCATAAATACTCGTTTTGGAGCTGATCAACATCACCACCTGATAAGCGTTCATAACTTGAGTCTTCTTCACTCAAAATATGATGGCTTGGAAAATGCTTGCGAATCTGCTGCTTAATTAACTCGTGGCTTGCCATATCAGCTTCACTGACATAGGTTTTATCTGCCTTCAAGCGAAAAGATACCTGATGACCAAATCGCTCCTTCAGCAAATCACCTGACTGCTGTGCTATCGAAACGGCAGCATCGAGAAAACCCATAAGCCTCACCTTATTTTTTTATTTTTAATTAAACCGCTTCACACAAGGCACTATCTGACTTACAACACTTTTCCGACCCTAACCTGATAGTCACTCACTAGTGTCAGGCATCTCATAACCCACTTTACTTTAATAATTCAGGAATTAGGCAGGAAATAGGTGCCTTATCCACATCTAGTAGTTACTAATTTTTCGCAGCAAATCTTTAAAATCTTGAGTAATTTTTACGGTATCTTGATCTGATGAGGAAGCAAAAACAGAGAGTAATTGATTCACTAAGATCTCATCTGAAATATGTTGCATATAGCTATAAATAAGGGCTCGAACCGACTGATGATCAAGTCCTTGTTTGATCACGTCACCATCTGACGGACGGTAAACGATGGTCACCGCCACCTTAGTATGACCAGTGGTCATCAAACTTGCTAGATGGTCAAAAAAAGGATGTTCTGGTTGCGGTTCAAAACCACGACTCTCTTTATCAAAGTAATGTAAACCCAGATAGGCCCTAGGATAATTCTCCTGGTATGACAAGTAAGTCTGAAATTTTTTCTTAACAGACTTCTTCTTCTGATCTTTTTTACCAGTCACAATCATGGTGACTGGTAGTGGATATGTCAATGTGGCAAATGCTGCAAACAAAGGATCATGTAACAAAAATTCATCACCATCAAAGGTAATACTTGTTTCTTGAGAAACTTGATATTCATTATTATGGCTATCATGATCACCCTGTTCCCCTTCTTCGTCTTGATCACTATCTTTTTTTTCTTCTTGTTGTTTGGCTGTTTTTTTAACCACGTCATCCGTTATTTTCTCCTGAAGGTCAATACATTTACCAATGGGTATCTGGACATGTCCTTCAGGACAGGCTGGCTTTTTTCGAGCAGTTTGATTCTCTGAAGAACTCTGCTTTAAGGCTTGTGTGGGCTGATAATTTTTACAGCCCATAACTAACAAAGGAGTCAGTAGTACTAAAAGGTTCAGTATAGTCATATAACTCCCATTTATTACACCCACTGCTAGCCTAGGTTATCTAAGTGGCATGATGTGACAATAATATTTATTTATTTCAATCCACACCCCCATCTCTGAGGGGCAAAATGTTAATACGATTTTTCTCAAGTTTAGATCACTCTCGTAGCAATGATTACTCATCGAGGCTAGCTGGTTTTACATCATCGGATGAAATCGTGTATGGATTGATTTTTGTCGCAATTTCTTCTTCAACTGCTTTCAATAATTTTGCTTTATTCTTCAAATACTGCTGATAGTAAGCATAACGTCTTTTTTCGTATTCCCTATAAGCTTTTTCTTTTACCTGCTCCTTACGTTCCTCTTCAAGGTAATACTTATCAAGCTCGGCATCAATATCAACATATTTTTTTGTGGTCTTATATATCTGGGATACCGGCACCTTTTTAGTCGTAAAACTCTTGGCATCCATACTGTTATACTGGTCAATTTTGGCTTTTTCTTGTTTTAATTCTTCTGAATCTGTGGTGAGAAACTGATAATCATTATTATCAACATCCACACCATCGTCAGAGCCAGAAAATGCAAATAAATCAACAGCATGGAAATTGAGAACAGTAAAGCTAAAAACAAGTCCCAGAGTAATAGCAATACCATTAATAATAACAGCTCTTCTCAAAAACATTAGCATATCTTCATCTCCGTCAGTAATTAAAGTAATTAATAAATGTTACGCTTATGACAAACTGGTGAACGACATATGAACGATATAAACGCCGGTCATATCATATTGGTAAACTGATAATCATCGTGGGTAGATTCTTGTTTTTGATGCCTCTGGATATCATCAAGACTCAACTCTTTCAATGCTTGTTCCGACAAGAAATAGATCATAAAACATAGACCTAATACAGAAAAAATCATCTGAGTAATCATTTTTTTGGTAAACATGGGGAACTCCCGATTTTGCGATTTTGGATGGTAACACTGGTACAACAGTTTACTTGATATTTCCGTACGATGTAACAACCTCACAGGAGTTACACCTTTGAGTGACAAGTCTGCAAATATCGTGCCATCCCAGATTCAAGGATGAGTTTTTTCACATAATAGGCATGATGAAAGCATCATAAAAAATCAAGACTGTGGTATCCTGTGATACATATATCGCGTATCCAAATGTACCATGACTGATCTATTAAGGAAGAGTCGATTGCATCTAACAGAGACAACTATTCAGGTGATCACCATAGTTGGCTTATCTGCACTCATTGCTACCGTCCTGAGCTACTGTAAAGTACCAACTATTGTGGGCTTTATTATATCTGGACTCGTGATTGGCCCCTATGGACTCGGAGCGGTCAAAAACTTTCCTGGCATTGAAGTCATCAATGAAATAGGTCTGTCTTTGCTTATGTTTACCGTAGGCTTAGAGTTCGCCTATATCAAAATTCGTTATCTATCAAAGTCTTTGATTGGCCTAGGGCTTGGCCTAATAGGGTCAGTGATATGCCTGGTGACCGTTGTCGCTCCATGGCTTGGATTAGGTAGTTGGCAGCACTGTATGATGATGGGCATGGTACTGTCTTTGTCATCATCCGCCATTGTCCTCAAACTGCTACAACAACAAAGAGAACTAGAAACACCCCATGGCAATTCGAGTATGGGAGTACTCTTAGCTCAAGATGTTGTGTTTGCACCAATGATCATGTTAATTCCTTTTTTATTTGGTGATGGCTCCGCTGTAAGCAGCGAGCCATCCTTAAAAGACTTCTCCACACTCTCTATCTTTCTTGTTTCTTGTCTGTCATTATTTCTATTTACCAAATTTGGCCTCGGTCGCCTGTTTAATTTCATCCTTAAAACGAGAAATCAAGAACTATTTTTCTTTGTTTTGATTTTCCTCTTTGCTGTGATTGCTTTTGGTACTGAAGCACTCATTGGCTCTCTCTCTTTGGGAGCATTTATTGCTGGTTTATGCTTCGCCAACTCTCCTTTAGCGAAACAAGCTCTCAGCGACATTCTTCCCCTCAGAGATACCTTTCTCGCTTTATTGTTTACCTCTGTCGGGATGTTGGTTAATATTTCTTACTTTGTCGCCCATTTTCATCTCTTATTACTCGCTACTATTCTCCTCCTCATCATGAAGCCGATGATTCTTTATATCCTTGGCCGAATGCTCCGCTATTCCCACGCCGTATGCCTAACTGTAGGACTGTTAACATTTCAAATTGGTGAGTTTTCAATTGTGCTTATTAAAGAACTTGAAAGAAGAGGTCATTTTTCCAGTGACAGTATGCAGTTTTTCCTATCCCTAACAGTGCTTACTATGGCCATTACCCCCTTTTTACAAAAATTAATTCCTTATTTCATTGAGCGCACCAGATTTATGGAAAACTGGCAATTTCCTCATTTGAGCACCTTATCCCAGAACAGTAGCGAACAACAAGGCGATAATAATTTATTTGATCACACTATTATTGTTGGTTATGGGGTAGCTGGACGACAACTAGGGAAAGTGCTCTCAACCCTTGATATTTCTTATGTAGCACTTGAACTTAATTATTCCACGGTGATGCGAGCCCAGAAAGACAAACTACCCGTGATTTTTGGTGACGCCCAAAGGGGAGAAATTCTTCATATTGCTGGTATCGACAGCGCAAGATGTGTTGTTATTACCATTCCAGCTATAGAAATTACTGCCAATATTATTACCGCAGCTCGGAAAATTCGTAGTCATATTCCAGTAATCGTTAGAGTGGAATATGAGAGAGCCATTAACACACTCAAAGACTTTAAAGCTGTTGAATGTGTCGTCAGTGAGCATGAATCCACACTGCAGGTCCTCGCCAAAACACTCCATTCCTATGCTATTGATCAGAAAACTATTATTTCTCATCTCATTAGCATTAAAAAAATCTGGCTTGACCAAAACAAGAGCTTACCCAGCTATCTCCCTGATATTCTCCCTTATCTCGGCAGCGAGTCTGTGAAAAATATAACCATTCATCCGGGATCTTACGCCGAAGGTCGTACCCTCAAAGACTTAGGCCTTGAAGGGCTTTCAGGAGTTAAGATTATTGCTATCCAAAGAAAATTTAGTCACCCCTTTGTGCCCACTCCTGAAGCCATGCTGAAACTCCATGATACGATTTACCTTCACACAAGTGACGATCACCTAAAACAAATTGAGACCATTGTTGCTGTCGGTCCTGCCCTGGTTGAAATAGGAGAGGTGTGAGTATTACTCAGAAAAAGTCGCTACCTCACCGTTATATGAGGTTCTATCACGCAAAGTTTGCTTCGCCTCTCGTGCTTCTTCTTGCTGAGCAAACAGTCCCATACTAATACGAAACACCTTACGACCAGACTCGAGTGATACCGGGGTAATAAAAGCTGGCATTCCCGCAAGATTTAGCTCATCAAGAACACGATTAGCTTCTTTTTCTGTTTTGGTGTGACCCACCATCACCGTATATTTCTCCGCCGGCTTGCTTTTCGTTGGAAGTGTACTCAAAGCTTTTTTTAACGAAGATGTGAGAGGGAAGGCATTTCTTTGACTATAAGTGACAGGGGTTGAGCCAATATGATGATAAAAAAATGATGACTCTTTCGGTGTCTGAGAATGTTTGTTGTCACCGAGACTTGCCCTCGAAGCTTCTGGCGTCAGAGAAAGAAATCTCAAGACAAACAAAACAACT
>JAPOQT010000303.1 GCA_026710525.1 Pseudomonadota bacterium | reverse complement strand
ACAAGGACAGATTATGAAGAGTAAAAAAGATGTTGGGAGTTTCTACCATCATAGATTTTGTCTGGATTGATTATCGTCTCTTGTGCTGATTATTTTAGTACTAATGATTATTTTTTCAGATGTGATCGAATGAATAGCTGTTGAACGAGCCGACTCCCAAGCCACAATCGCAACCCTAAGTAAAGTAAGTCATAACTGGGGTCAACGATGTCAATGGGTGACAATTTAGTATGATAGTCACTTCAGGATATATAGGTATGATCTATGATGGGGAAGAGCTAGGTTTATTGTAACTAATATTCGTAATCACATATTCTTTGATGCCTTTTGGCAAGGTAACTTTGACCAAGTCATCGATTTTTTTTCCTAGTAAAGCTCGAGCAATCGGGGATTTGATCGAAATTTTATTGTTCTCTAAATCGCTTTCGGCATCACCAACAATCCGTAAGCACATTTCGGTACCTGTGTCTTCGTCACTCACCGTGACCCAAGCGCCAAACTTAACCATATCATGTTCTTCACCAGAAAAATCTATCACCTGACCACGGGACAATTTATCATCAAGATCACGAATCCGAGATTCAATAAATTGCTGTTTTTCTCGAGCCGCATGATACTCAGCATTTTCCTTAAGATCACCATGGGACCTGGCTTCGGCAATTTGCTGAATGACTTTGGGGCGTGCTTTTCGTTTTAAGTAATCGAGTTCTTGCTCCAACTCTTTAAAGCCATCAGATGTGAAGGGCACTGTATCCATAAATGTGACTCGCAAGTAAAAAAATAGTGACAGATAAAGATGTGGCAACAAAATAGAGAGGAAGTGGACTTAAGAAAACTTCAATAGATAGTACGATTTCTTTCCTTTTTTTATTAACACACCTTTAGTACGAATATCCTGACAACTAACTCTTGTGGTGGGATCGTTACAGGGGACTCCTGAAATTTCAAGCCCACCTTGATCAATCAATCGTCTTGCTTCTTTTTTTGAATTAACGACCTTTGCTATGACAAGTAATTCTCCTATCGACACATCTTTTTGATCATTAATATGTGAGCTGGGTAAAATCAGAGGGGGAGTAATTTTACGGATTGTATCCACATCTGCAGGTAATAATGTTTTTGTCTCTCCTTGCTTTATTTTTTGATAAAGAGTCGAAGTAGCGTCACGCACTTTTTTTGTCGCTTCTTCCCCGAAGACAGAGGAGGTAATGAGAGTGGCAAGGAGTATTTTATAGGAGTTAATCTGCTCGCTTAACTCAGTTGATGAGAGTGACTCAATACTTTTGGTATCATGATCCGTTAGGAGTTTAAAACATGGTACAACAGATGGGTCATCGATATTACGCCAATACTGGAAAAAGTCAAATATAGGGGTTTTTTCAGCATCGAGCCAAAGAGCACCTTGTTGGGTTTTACCCATTTTTTCACCATGTTGATTAACCAGTAGAGGAGTGGTTAGGGCATAGGCCTGTCCAGAGACAGTGCGACGAATCAAATCAACACCACCGAGCATATTTGACCATTGATCATCGCCACCCAATTGTACTGAAACATTATGATGGCGGAATAAATGGTAAAAGTCATAGCTTTGGAGTAACATGTAATTAAATTCTAGAAAAGATAATCCCGTGCTCAACCGATGTTTGTAGCATTCTGCCGTTAACATGCGATTAACCGAGAAGTGCCGGGCAACATCCTGTAAAAAATCAAGGTAACTGATGTTATTTATCCAATGGGAGTTCAATAAAATTTCACCACGACTTGGCTCAGAAAAGTCGAGCCAACGAGGAAGTTGTTGTTTTAAAGATGTGATGTTACTAGCGATAAATGATGGATCAAGGGTGTTTCTGACTTGAGATTTTCCTGAAGGGTCACCGATGAGAGCCGTGGCGGAACCAAGCACGATAATGATTTTATGACCTGCTTGTTGTAATTTTTTAGCGAGCCGTAATGTGACGAGATGACCAACATGCAAAGACGGGGCTGTGGGGTCAATACCAAGGTAGCATCCACGTTTTTTTTGTTCCAGGTGATGCTCTAGCTCTTCTGGATGAGTCACTTGGGCTATAAGGCCTTGCTTAGTTAGCTCTGAGATCATTGTCTTTATTTTTGTTATCTGTCTTAAAGTTATTTGGTCTAATGTTTGTGATTCAAACATCCACCCGCTGACACTCTATAATAACAGGTTTTATGATCATATGATGAGAAATTTCCGTATGGTGAGTACTAAAAAGAGATTGGCCGTGTTGCTTATTCGGTGGTGACGAGTTATTCAGAGACATTTTAGAGCATAAAATTACCCTAGCAACCCTTTGATAACTCGTTAATCCATCGACATAAGAGCCATTTATACCCACCTTGGGTTGAGTCATATTCAGTGTTAGCTTAACTCTTACTAGCCCTTGAACTTCAATGTTCACACACTCTGACAGCAACCCAAGATCAAGTCATTCATCATTCAGAGGTAAATAATGCCAAAAATACAAATCTCCATTTATTCTCAGAATCTCTATGCCCTTGCACCCATTTTCCATCAAGAAGTACTTTGCCATCATGCCGTATTTGACTAGGGTTATCGGGAATATAATGAACTAAGCAAGCACCTTCATTAAGTAAAAATACAGAATCTGCCGAAACCATTGAGTAGGGCTCCCAGGTAGAAAATCCCCATTCGTAGCTAATTACATCAGGGTGTCGAGGGAGCCACTCACGATGACCTATCTGACGCTTGTGCTTTTTGAGCATTCCGTTAGCATACAACAATCTATCAAACAATTGAGGTTGATTAGGCAATGGACCATGCTTAATTTTTAGCATCGGTTCGTGACTATATACATTTGTTGATTCATTATATGATCCATTATTTCGGTAGACATAACCAAAATCAACAATAAAAGGAGCAATATCACTGAGATTAAACTCAAAGCCCTTTGATCGATCACCTGATGGAGGAGTATCATAACTAAATACCGCAAAAGCAAATGTTCCATACTCATCTCCATACTCATCTAAAGTGGCAGATTTTCGCTTTTCTTCTTTTTCATACCATGAAGAAATTTCTCGGTATCGTGGTTGAAGTGTAAAGAATCTATCTGTATGACCGCCAGCTGTAAAATCAACACTAGAAATGCGTATATTGTTATTAGGAATAAATCTGCAAGTTTGATTAGATCCCCATCTATCAGGCAAAGAGAGCTCAGGTTCTCCGTCTTGTGCATATGAAATACCCGGAACAATAAAAAATACAGCAAAAAGCAAAAAAATATTTTGTGATATTTTTTTGTAAAGGTGATAAACGTAAGAAGTGAATGTCATAGTTACTGTGTCCTTTCTGTTACTAATTAAAATGGTGCTTTAATAGAAATATATCTAAGCAAAATAATTTTTATGAAATTCAGTAATAAGAAGAGATTATAAACACATGTCACGTGCAAAGTCACAAGATACTACAAATACTTATACATAACTTCATATTACGTAAGATTTAACCAGTCTAAAACTGGCATTACGGCTCACTATAACATGTTAAAGAATTGAAAGCAACAACTATTTTAACTACCTTAATCGAATTTCTGTGTTTTATGGCATCTCAAGATGAATCATAAAACCTCACAAAAGGACGTTTCAGATCTTCTTCTTGAGGTTAATTTTTTTCTACAAGATCCGATCCTCCTTTATAGAGTTAGTTGCTAGGATGAGTTAATCATAGAATCTATATGGCATTGCTGGTCAATAGATTTTGATAGAAAGTCATGAAGGGTTTGGCCTTCGCTCTTTTTTTCTTTTTTTGAGTGACAGGTATGGGAGAATTTGTTAGTGACTACGCTAGAGTTCAACAAGCTTGACAAACCGGTAAATCGTGTTCGAAAGACACAAGCAGTTATGAAAAATATTCTTGAATTAACTGGCAGTCAAGATGGTGATTGTTGCTATTAATTAGACTGAGTGAAAGCCGCTATTATTCTACCATTTCAAGCTATCATCCACTTATTCTTAGATATTCACCTAGCAGTATTGAAACGTTATACTCAGATGAGTTGTCAGAGGTTATCATGCCAAGAAAAAAAATGAGCTTTATTCTTGGTTTAGGCATATTAGGTTTGCCATTAATTTTTGGATGGTTTACCCTTCGTCAAGGATACTCCACTAAAATTAGAATCATCACTTTCACCTGGATGTTTTCCTGGCTTGCTTATAGTATTACCACCGAAACTGACATCGTGAATGCTAAAAAGCCCCATTGGCGCGTCAGTGCTTACACTGATAAATTTAAAGATCCGACAGATAATAAATATATATATTATCATAATCTTATTTTTGGCAATTTTAGCTATTCTGCTGCCAGTAATTTACTGTTGTATCCTACATTTGCTGTGAATAGCAAAGAGGAGATATTTATTTTTTTAAATTTGTACAGACTTAATAATCCTGTTAAAGAACGTAGCAAAGCCAAGTATTTTGTTGATATTAAAACAGATCAAGGGGAACAGAGGCTCATTGGTTATTACCTGACTGATCGAATAAGTTTAGACTCAAAATCCTCTCACATTTTGCATCAGAATTTTATGAATAATGTCCCTATTAAATTCCACATCACCAAGGATAGTCAATATGAACCTTTAACTAGTTACACCTTTACCCTTAAAGGGTCTCACCATTATTCAAAAGTGTACAAGGAATTTCAAAATAATTAGTGGTAAGTAGAGGTCTGTAAGCGGGATACAATCCATTACTCAGATAGACAAAATACCATCTTTAAGACCTTCAATTATCTTTTATAACCCGGTCCTCGATAAGGACTATACTTGAGGAAATATTGATCGATGTCACTGTGAAGTAAACTGCTGTTATCTAACCTATTTTGACCAGATAGCATGGGAGGATTTTTATTGAAACCCAGCTCTCAATGGTGGTAAAAAAATTACCCCGTGACTCTCGTCCTACGAGAAGAGTTACTGGCTAATGCGGCATGTTAATTTGTTGTCTATTCTCAAGCTCTTTTTTCTAGGTGACATGATATTTAGCCGCCAGTATTTTTTATTAGCTGTGATGGGATGGTTCTTAAATTCAAAATCGATAAAGGGACGGCTATGGATGAGGTGATCCAAAATACTTTTACCACTGCTGTACCTTCGAAATATAACTCATTTATCCGAAAAATGATCTATGACGAGAAAATCGAGGTTCATCATCTTATATAATATGAAAACCTCGTTCTTTTACCAAGTTATCGAGCTCCTTATTTGGTATCATTGTGATAAAATTTTGATTCCCTTGGTCACATGTGATAGGTAGTATGAATACTGGTCATACTGGGAGCTAATATTTTGCTCACCTATGGCCACAAATCATAGCCTGTCCGGTTTAAAGAGCACAGTGAAGAGATGCCGACATCAATAGACTGACAAAGAAGGTAGTATGAGTCATCCAAAGGATCTTGAACATAAACAGAAAGAAGTCACAGCTATGTTCAATCGGGTGGCTCCTCGCTATGATTTTCTCAATACCTTACTCTCTTTCGGACTCCATAGATACTGGCGAAAAAAACTTATTTCATGGCTGCCAAATCATCATAACTCATTGCGTCTACTTGATGTTGCCACAGGATCAGGAGATGTGCTTCTTGAAGCTCGGCGTTGTTTAACCAGTTACCAAGAATTTTATGGTGTTGATATATCTCCTGCCATGCTTGAACAAGCTCAGAAAAAAATAAACCAAACAAAACATAAAATATCTCGACAAAATAAGGTTCGATGGCTCCAAGGTGACGCACGATCTTTAGACTTACCAGATCAGTACTTTGACGCACTCACCATATCCTTTGGTTTACGCAATGTTCAAGGGAGAGCTCAAGCACTAAGAGAGTTTGCCCGTGTATTAAAACCAGGTGGTCATCTGCTTATTCTTGAGTTTTTTCAACCAAAAGGATTGTTAGGATCAATTTTTTGGCTCTATTTCCGGGTATTTTTGCCTGTTATTGCTGGTTTATTTGCCCAAAAACAGGACTATGCTTATTTACCCCATAGTGTGAAAAACTTTCCTTCTGAACAAGCTATTGGGATGGAGTGTGAACAAGTTGGTTTTGTTCGGCAGAGAAAATATCGATTTTTTTTAGGATCCTGTGTATTACTCGCCTTTGTAAAGGGAGAAACAACATCCTAAAAGCCACGTGTCCGATAAATCTAAAGATCTGAGGTTATCATCAAAACTTTATCACTTAAAAATTTAGCAAAATCCTGTGCCCCGTTGAGACAAGGGATCACGGTAAATGAAATATTGCTGTTGATTTTAGCGATT
>JAPOQT010000302.1 GCA_026710525.1 Pseudomonadota bacterium | reverse complement strand
TTTCCCAGGCTCTTAGCGATCCCCATGTGGCCAAAATCTCTTAACAAGCTTTTGTCATTTATGAGCAACAAAAACAGTGGCAAAAACTTGAAGATTTAAGCATATTTTGTCAAAAAAATCGGATACTCCCCAGAATTGGCAGTGCGCGTATTGACGTTAAATCGAAACAAGGTTTAGCCCTGGCCTTAGGTGGCAAGAAACACCTTGAGGGGAAAAACTACCCTCAAGCAACAGCGAAACTCAAAAAGTTTATTGAACTCTTTCCTAACCATAACTGGGTAGCACAGGTCCGTTATGATCTGTCCCAGAGTTTGTGGCAGGAAAAAGAGGATCTTAGTGGTATGAATCAGTTACAATACATTGTTCGAGATCGTCCTAACTTTAGTCGCCTTAAAGAAGTATTAAATGCGGGGCTATCCATGTCTCGAGGCCTCGGCATTGAAAATGCCACCTTGTTTTTTATGCAAGCATACACGAGTAAGTATCAGGACCGTCGTAGTTATGACCTTAGGCTTGAAGCCACCTATCTCTATGAGAATAAAGGTAGTTTTAGAGATAGTTATTTTAATTTTGAAAAAATTAAAGCATCCTCATTCGCCACCCCCAGTATTAAGGTGGCCATGGACCTTAAAACCCTAAAACTCTTAAAACGCTATGGTTCTGAAAGTGATATGTTTAAGATTTCTTCCAGACTCATCCAATCATCAAAGAATTTACGGGTACTAGCGGGAGCCTATGAAATTCAGATTAAGTTAGCCAAGAAAGTAAAAAACACGGCGGAGCTGAGTCGTATTGAGAAGGCGATTGATAGTATTGGCTTGGCTCACCCTGATATTCGAGAAACGAAAGCATTGGCACGACTCAGTCTTTTAGAAAATAAAGATCTTAGTCCGCTCTATCGTCCTGTACAGAGTATTTCCCTCAAGGACCCAACGGCCCATGTGAAAAAAGTTTTTGCACAATTCACCCAAGTATACCGAGATTACATGGAAGTTTGTTCCTTATCAAATAGCGGTTGTGTGGTAGCGATGACGACTTTGATGGGTATTGCTGAAAAAACCCGAGATACCCTAGCAGAAGTCACCATTAATTCTTCTATTGATCAAAAAGTGCAACAAAGCTTTTTGAGTTATCAAAAGTATGTGGTGAGTAGTCTTGATCGTATGAGTGCTAGTGCATCTAAGGCGGCGTCATCGGTGGCCTTTAATCAGGGAGGTTTACCTGAATCGGTGCAAGAGATGCTGTGGTTTAATGGTAAAGATTGGAATTTTAACCCTTTATCCTGGGGTGAGGGTAGTGGTTTTATTCATTGGCAAATGTAGGTAGGAAAAGGTGCAAAGTGAGTCATAATCATCTTTTATGGTGGCAAGCTTTATGTTATGGATCAGTCCTTGTTGCCACGTTCTCTTGTGTTCATATTTCTGCTGATCAGCACAGTGCCGATGCTAGTGGTCGCCAGCAAACCGTTTTGTATCAAGTAGGTGCTGATTATCCAGAATATAGTAATTATTCACAACTTGAGTGGCAACAAATAGCCAGTAGAGGACAATTATCGGTGGCGAAAATTTATGCTTTGTTAGTGGTCCAAGGATCGGAAGAAGCATTAACTGAAGCACGGAGGTATTTAGCCAAGTACCCAGGTAATTTAACTGGCTTTGAAGCTCTTGCTCATGTGTTGTATGCTGAAAAAAAACTAGCATTAGCTAATCACTATGCCCGTTACGTTCTGGCTCGTGATCCTGAACGTAAAAGTATGTATAACGTTCTCGGTTTGATTGCGGTTTATGAGGCAGAAAGTCTAGCGGATTACCGGGAAGCAGAGGCACTTTTTAGTCGAGCTGTTGAATCAGAGTCTGTGGCTCATGTCGCCCTATTGAATCTTGGTTTTTTACATCTTGAAATGGGAGCCTTGGCCCGGGCAAAAGCCTCATTTTTTCGAGCAAAAGATGTTTGTGACTCGTGTCCTATATCGATGCTCGGCCTTGGTATTACTTTACGAAGATTAGACGAATTCCAAGAAGCAGAAAAGTATTTAAGACTCGCCCTTAAGAGCACTATGCCGGACCGGACCCGTTATAAATTTTATTTTCATCTTGCTCTTGTATTAAGAAATAACCCGCAACGCATCCAAGAAGCCCTTAAATTACTCGCAGCAGTGATCAATCAAATGGACGCCAAAGAAGAACTTTATATTCGCTCTCAAGCTGTTCTTGATGAAATAAGACTTAATATTCCAAAAACCCTTAATTCATCACTCTAGTTTTCCGATGTTGTATTAAGAACTGTATCCAAGTCGGGGGCAAGTCTTCTACAACATGAATACCATAAATATAAAACAGTGGCAACGAAAGAACTCATGATGATGATTAGGATTAAGGCTAATAAGAGAATCAAGAGAGCATGGTGGGAGGTTTTTAACTTATTTAGCCTAAACTATTGCCGTGGACAAACTCTGAGCCTTAGCCACTATTTTTTCCCTATCCTTGTTTTTTTTTGCTGGCTGACAGCATGTCAGCCGATGGGGACCAATATGGATTTTCATCATGGCATACCGGTAGCGAACACCATGCATATTATTGAGCCAAATAATATGTTTACCCTTCATACTCTATCAGATAAATATTATCAATATCATCAAAGCGTGAAGTCTGCGGTATTAATTGTGACCAAAACCCTTAATGGTGGTACTGGTTATTGTTCAGGTTTTATTTATGATATTCGAGCTGATCACATTC
>JAPOQT010000301.1 GCA_026710525.1 Pseudomonadota bacterium | reverse complement strand
TTTGCTTCTTCACTCATAGGATAACTCTGGGTCACCAAATCAACAGCCTCAGTAATAATCTGGGAGTCACCTAAGGCTGATCCTATGCGAGCTTTAGCATAGAGGACTTTCGGCTTCATAATACGAACCGTAGAACCTAATCCATCCACTGTGGATAGGGTGGTATAAATCTTATTTAATTCTTGCAGAGCTTCTTGATACTCACCAATTTCTTCCAAAAGAGCCGCGTACATAGGACGTATGTGAAGCTCATAAAATAAGTCTAATTTTCCATCCTGAAAAATGAGAGCTAGTATATCTTTTGCCGCAGAATAATCTCCGGCAGCCATAAATATTTGCGCCACACGAACCCCAGCAATACGACCTTCTGCCGCCTTGGAATGTTTTTCAAAAAAGCTCCGGTAAGCCGCAATGACTTCCTTGTAATCCGGCTTACTGCCATCGATCTGCTGTTGTAACTCTTCCTTTTTCGTCAGAGAGGCTAAGTCTTGAGCCTCACCAACAGCCGTTAATTCCGTATTAAGTTTTTCGATTTGCGCTGATAAATCACGATCAACTTTATCTTTCTGATCATCAATTAAAGCAAGCTTCATCCTGCGCTGACTGGCGGCAAAGCCATCGTAGGTTTGCCAACCCCAAAACACGAAAGCAATAAGAGCGATCGGTGACAATATTGCCGCAAGTAATACCCACTGCTCTTTAAAAAATGTTAAATATTTTTCACCACTATTCATCAAATCATCACTCCTTAATTCTTCATCATCTTGGTGTTTTTTGTTATAACCAGTCACCGGCTGAATTACCGGATGGCATTAGATAACCAGTAACGGTCGCCTATATAATGTACCTAAAATCTAGCCTTCTGTCAGGCGATTTTTTACCCGATATCTCATTTGATATCAGGTAACCACTATCATTAAATCCCTTGAGTGTATTTATGAAAAGTCACCTTCGTCTTTTTCGCCTATGGCTCCACTCCCTCATGACTAGATTTCGCTATCATCTAGGATACCATCTGTTCTTCGCCATCAGCTTTATAACCATAGGGTCAATTTTTTTCTATATATTTTCTGACTTTTTTTCTGACAAATTACCACAAATCAACCAAGAAATAGTCGGGCAGGCTAATTTAGGTTTTTCAGTTTTAATGACCATCCTCAGCAGTATCACGATTTGTGGTTTAATTCGCTCAGAAAACATTCCTTTACACAATATCACAGCTATTGATGCAACTCGTCTTAGCTTAAGTCGATGGAGTCTAAGATACGGAGAGAGTCACGGTCCTATTATGATTTTTAAGACCTTACGAGGGATGATAATAACCCTGATTATCGCTGGTGGTATTTGGTTCATATGCCGACGTTATTTCTCCACAGATCCAAAGATGTGGTGGACTTTCAGTCATATAGCTATGAGCTTCCTCGCGATGATATTAGGGTTTTTTTGGCCTAAAAAACCATTGTCAGACCAAACAACCAACACAATGATGAGCTCATCAATACTCGGACAACACCGGCAAAAAATAACACACCGCGGATGGTTACTATCCCAGTGGCGCAGACACCTTTTGTGGTTTCATTTTCCCGTCTCTAAAACACTACTCAGACTGGCTATTATCACTATCCTCTTACTGCTTCCCTTGTCTTTTGTCGTCAGCTGGCTCGAGTTACTCGCTGGCGCCTGGTTAGCAGGATTACTAGCAACATATGCCATTTATGCCTTTGAAGCTGATGCTCTGCGATCTTCGTCTTATGAAAAAAATGCTGGTATGAGCCATCATGATTACTGTGTGGCCCTCTGGAATGTGTGTGGTTCTGTTGCTTTGATTTTCTTTGGACTCACCTTGGTCGTTCTCGGGGGTAGCGCTTTTTTTTCTGATCAAATTAACGTGTTGCTTGCCTGTAAAATAGGGACTGCCACTATGATCCCTATTATCTCTGTGCCCTGTTTAATTCTGCAAGTCGATGGTAAACGACCGATACTCAACACCCTCATGACAATTCTTGTGTCACTGTTCTGTATTTCAGCTATACTAGCTCATTTCGCGAGTATACTGGTGCTACCTGTTATGATTATATATACTTGGAACGTTGGCAAAAATCGCTTTTATCGTTGCTAACTAACAATTTCACTCACTCTCCATGACGAATAGAATTCACTCCAATATGAGCCTTCTGCTTTCTGATTTATCACTGGTTGTCTCAGAGAAATTCACACTAGGTCCACTCTCATATGAATTTGCTCCTGGTACCACTATGATTGTCGGTCGTAATGGATCGGGTAAAAGCACCTTATTCCGACTCATCACTGGTAGTGAAGATGCAGAAAATGGTACCGCGACCTGGCAAGGAGAAACAATCTACACTGAAAACCATCAATATAAGAAACGTATTGGTTTCTTGCCACAGCCTTTGGAGCTACCACTATGGACCAGTGCTAAACATCTCCTTGAGTATATTGCTTTGCTCCGCGGCATGGATAACCCCAAAAAACGCCAAGAGAAAATCACTCACATCACTCGCCTGTGGCAAGTGGACCAGTTTTATACCAAACCCCTTAAATCTTGTTCCTATGGAATGCGCAAGCGAGTAGCTCTCGGGTTAGCTCTCCTTGACGACCCTGAACTCCTGATTCTCGATGAGCCTTTATCTGGGCTTGATGTGTCTCACATTACAACCCTCAGACAAATTCTAAAATCACGCACAGAAAGAGGATTAACCACGATTTTATCCACCCATATTCTCAGCTTTGCCGCCGAAGAAGCACAGAATATTCTGTTTATGTCAGATGGCCAGTGGCAAATACCACCTCGCTGGCCCCATCTCTCTGTGGCTGAGAGAGGTGATATTCTTCGGTCATTCTTTCACGTCTCAAACAAGGCGGAATAATTATGAGCTCAAAACTCCTATCAATTACCAAAGCCGTGATGAAGATTACCTGGCCTTGGTACTTATCAGGCACCATATGCTTTACCATAGCCGTTTGGACCACTCTCCTGGTACCCAAATTAATCCAAACTTTTTTAGATAGTTACCTTGCCGGTGACTTACCTGCCAAAGATCTGGAAAAAATAGCCTTATACATCGTTGTTATTGGCATCACTATTATCATTGTTAGGACTGCCTCTAGGACCCTTATTTTGTGGACTGGTCGACTGACTGAGTGCTACCTTCGAGACCATTACTATCAAAAAAGTCTTTATTTCACCAGAGAGTCCATTGAAACCTACAAAGTAGGTGACCTTGTTTCAAGGTTATCCACTGATTTAAGACAAATTGGTTTTTTCTATGGATTTGGTATCGTCCAGTTACTTAACTTCTTCCTGGTCGGTTTCTTTACTGTCAGGCATATGCTAGCCATTCATGTCACCCTCACGGCCCTTGTATACCTGCCTATGATTCTAAAAATAATTATGTATCGCTTAATAACACCGAAAATTTTTGCCCTATCAAAAGTCCAACAAGAAAAACGTGCTAAGTTATCCGAAATCATTGCTGAAAGCTTTCATAATATTCAATCGTTACATTCAGAGGGTTGCCTTGATAGTTTTTTCACTAGAATCCGCTCGAAGAATCAAGACCTTTACTGGGCGAATATATGGCAAGCAAGTTTTCGGGTGGGAGTGATGCCTCTCTTGAGTTTGATGGTGGCATTTTCTTATCTTGTGGTCCTCTATTACGGTGGTCATCTTGTTTTAGATAACCAAATCACCATTGGAGAACTCACTGCATTTAATGCTTATATTGCGATTCAAACGGTACCACTATTTGGCTTAGCCCTTTTCATCGCTATTCGTGAACGAGCTAAGACTACTTGTTTAAGACTTGAACAACTCGATCAACTTAAGACCGAAAGCCCATCGACTGAATCTCATCAGCATATGATAGCCCTTCCCGATCAAAAAAAACCCCTATTAGAGCTTCGTCATGTTAGTTTTCGTTATGTTAGGGGTTTAACTCCCACCCTATCACATCTTAATTTATCTATTAACCACCATGAACATGTTGGTATTATGGGTAAAATCGGCTCAGGTAAAAGCACATTATTTAAACTTATGGTGAGACTGTATGATTGGCAAGAAGGTCAGTATTTTATTGCCGGCATGGATATCTCAAATCATTCACCTGATGAAGTGAGGAAATATATCGGTTTTGTTACCCAAGAAAATCACTTTTTCTCAGAGAGTATCGCATTTAATCTATCATTAGGCCTTGACGAACAAAACTCTGACGAGCTCCATCGTAAAATGGTGGAGGTCACCAAAATAGCGATGATTTATGATGAGATCATCGCTTTTAAAGATGGCTTTCAGACACAAATTGGCCAGAAGGGAATGCGTCTCTCTGGTGGCCAAAAACAAAGATTATCCCTGGCCCAAGCTTTAATGCACAATAAAAAAATCTACTTACTTGATGATATTTTCTCTGCGTTAGATCATGGCACTGAAAAACAACTTATTGAACAGCTTGCTCGACTTCCCCAGACTTTTATTTTAGTTTCCCATAGAAAATCAGTGTTAGCGTTTTGTGATCGCGTCCTTGAATTACGAGATGGCACCCTACATCCGGTGGATGAATTTTAACCAACTTCTGTCACGATTCCCGTAACAAAAACGGCTGCGAACCTGTAGTAATGAACAGATAAAAAAGATTAGGCACCTAGATCTTCGTTGGTCAATAGATGGGCCATATACATCATAGCTAAAAAGGTCATTATTACTTGTCATAACAGCGATGTGCTGAGAGCTATCTCATATCACGCGGCAGTGAAGCTTCTTGGCACCAACTAATTCTTTAAGCCAGGAGCTCTTTCAAAAAACGTAGCCAAAATCATTCGATGTTTTCGCAAACAATATTTTGATTGAGAAAATCCATCGATCCTCTACCCGTCATCACTTTTCATCAATGGGTCACAGAGGATCAGCCTAACCACTCGATGACTTGATTTTATCATCGCTAAAAATGAGAATCTATGATACAGTTGTCTGCTAGCTTAATGATACTTTCCGTGTTCATTCGTACCCCGAAAAACTCATGATGAAATAGCTAGCTCGACTTCCTCAGACTTATGTTTCGTCTCCCACAGAAAATCAATGCTAACATTGTATGAGCGAACGCTTAATATAATAGGAATGCACCCCATATGATAAACATGATATTGGGTTAGCCATGGATAAGCGGGTCGTGAAATCTTTCTAGGTTAATAACTATGTCTGCACAATCCAAAACAAACCATAGCTCATCTGGGTCAAGGGCGCCAAAGCAAGGGGTGGTAAATAAGCTCAAAACCCTGGGTTTTCAGCTTATACCCAAAAATTGGCATAAGGAAATCAATAACTTTTATCAACTCAAGCCATACCTAGTAGGCAAGAATAAAATGCTCTTCTGGCTAGCATTATGTTTAGCTCCCGCACTAGCAGGTTTGCAGATCCTACTACCCCTATCCCTTGAATCTGCGGTAAATCATGGAATTGTTGGACAAAATGCTGGTGCACTGCTCAAGTACTCGATCTTTTTTTGTTTCGCCATGATCTTTAGCTATTTGGTGAGAAGTGGTCAAGCTGTTTGTAGTATTTTTGTCATCCAAGGGGTAATCAAAAATCTACGTAACCAACTGGTTAGCAACGTGCTACGGTATAAGCCAGCCTATCATGAATCCACCAGTAGCGGTCGCTTACTCACAAGAGCCACTAACGACTTTGATGGTATATCTGATTCTATTAGCCACGGCATGCTGAACTCTATCGTCGATTTATCCGTGTTGATTGGCAGTGTGATTGCTATGTTGTTTCTTGATGTCCGCCTGGCTCTTATAGGAGTTATGATCTTACCTTGCTGTTTATTTATGATTAGTAAGGTATCGCAACATGTCAAAAAGAGAATGTTTAAGGTTAAAAAGAAGCTCGGTGATCTTAATGGTCACACTCAAGAGTCTCTCTATCAACATATGGCGATCAAACTTTTACACGGAGAAAAGCAAAGCTTTGCCCATCACAAGAAATACAACAAACAGTTTCGTGATGCTCAAATTAATGTCGTCGCCCTTGATGCTTTTTTATATTCATTTATTGAAGGTCTTGCTTCAATCACTGTGGGTCTCACTTTCTGGTGGTTGATTCGCGACTCAACGGGCTTTGCTGATATTTCTCCCGGTGTGGTGGTGGGTTTTGTTCAAGTTCTGCAACAATTGTTTACTCCCTTAAAACAATTCGGAGATACCATTAATATGTTACAGGATTTTCTGACCAGTCTAGATCGTATTTTAGGCTTGTTACGTGTTGGTGACTATCTCGAGGGTAAAGAGAATCTACCAAAACTAGAGAAACAAGGAGCTATCGAATTTAAAAACGTATTTTTTCGCTATAATACTATTGTCACTCCGACTGATCAGATAAGTCATACTAACCAGCTATCAAAATCATCACAAGTCCCCTGGAACCTAGAGAATATTAGCTTTGAGATGCCTTTTGGTTCTTCCTTGGCTATTGTGGGTGAAACCGGCTCAGGCAAATCCACCATCGTCAAACTACTATCGAAGCTCTATGATAACTACCAAGGAACCATTAGAATTGGCGGCCATGATCTAAAAAAAATCGACCCTTTTATCATCAAAAAAACCGTTGCTCTTGTGAGCCAAGATATTACTTTCTTTAATGAGACGGTTGCCTGGAATATCCATCTGGGTCGTCAAGGAATCACCGACGATGATGTGAAGAGAGCCACCAAAATTTCCGGTGCTGACTCATTTATTCGCTCTTGGCAACATGGGTATGACCAGATGATATTAGAAAGTGGTTTTAATATTTCCCATGGTCAGAAACAAATGATATCACTATGCCGTGCCCTTTGTCATAACCCTGAGATTCTTATTTTAGATGAAGCCACATCATCCGTTGACACCGAGACAGAAGAGGTTCTACGACACGTTTTTCAGCATGTCATCAATAACAAAACCAGAATCATCATTGCCCATAAGCTATCGACCATCAAAAATGCTGATCAAATTATAGTGATGAATCATGGCCAGCTTGTTGAAAAAGGCAACCATGATTCATTGCTTGCTCAGCAAGGGTATTATTTTGATCTCATTCAAGCCCGACAGAAACTCGAAGCAAAAAAGCAAATCATAGGTGCCCCATAGGGATGTTAACTATAAAATAGTCAGGGCATTCGAGGTGAATCAAGGAGCTTTATACTTACTCCACACTAAGCTCTAAGCCAATGTCTTCGCTTTCCGTTGTCTTCAATACTCCAAGATGAAACGTGATTGTCGGAGGAGTCGCTTTTTTGTCTATGGTATAGTCATCAGCTGATAAAGTGCGCTCCCCTAATTTAACTACTTTTACATCGAAGACTTGCCCTTGCAGTTGTCTTATTTCGTATGACTCTCTAACACTCACAGGCGAACTTGATGCTTGAAATTTGAACATAGATCTCAAATGACTTCCCTATGAATGACTACATATCAAATTTAATATGTTACGTTTTTTTTCTAAATTTGAAATGTCAAGGTCAAAGTTAATTGATTTTTATTATTGTTTCTGATATGATTTCGTCGTGCTAAGTTTTTCTTGTAGCTTAGAGAGTTCTTTTTTACTATTTAGCCATATTTATTTAAGGATAATTTTGATGAAAAAATTTGGTTTAATTTTGCTATGTACTCTGTGCTTGCACGCCTTTTCTTCGGCCTTTGCGGTAAAAGAGCTGCCCTACTCCAGCGTTGATTCCTCAGAACTTGAAGAATACTTAGTGACAAAAAATGTTGATACAGAGCATTTCTATCAAGTATTAGCTGAATCCGAAGCACTCCAACAAGGAGGCGAAGCAATCCTTGCCATCAACCAAGAGTCTGGTGAAATCTATGACCTAACTCAGGCGATTAAAGAACTAGATCAAGAGTATAAAGTGCTTACTTTTGAAGAATTTTGCTCTGATCACCACAAGCAAGTAAGACCCTATCTTTATGGTCATTTTGATATGGATATTGTTGATAGTGCACTACTTGTAGGCACCCTACTTTCTGCCGTATCAATGCTTGGACAAGTCTTAACACGTTCTCTTTCTAATTTTTTTGTATGGACAGCCTTGGCAGGGGCAGGACTAGGTATGGCCTTTGTAGTTAAAGCAGGAACAAAAAATGGTCTCTCATATCAATATAGAATATTGCATGACAACGTGGTATCATTACAAAATGACATTAACACTCTATGCGATAGCAGCAATAATTAACTACCTACTACCCACTCAAACTTTTGTAAAGCTTCAAGAATTAATTAATCTTGAAGATTTTTTAATATCCATAAGATCATCATTTTGCCTCTTTAAAATACTCAAAGACACCTTACAAAATATAATTATATTTACTCAAAAACAATCGACTTGTAGTGTGTGCTTTTAAGAATAGTGTGCAAAGAAAAGCCTGTTATTTTAATATGTTACAATTTTTTCTAAATTTGAAATGTCAAAGTTAGGACTCGTTTTACGGCCTATAATTACTGGTTACTTACATCTTATGAAAATAGTTTTCCTGACGAACTCTCCCATCCAGTGTGTCTCACACTTTAATGGTGAGCGGTAAGAATACTACCAAGTGGTTGAGAAACTGCTACTAAGTTCGTACTTCAAATATGTCAGCTATCCCACATTTATCGACGAGCTAGCTTTAAAACACTGTCGTGTGATATCCTATCAA